>JAUWHU010000199.1 GCA_030605705.1 Thermoflexia bacterium
TCGTGATAGAGGCCCGGCGGCGCGTGGCCCAGCGCCACAAGTCGCAGCGCCGCGCCGGTGAGCAGCAATGCCAGCACGAGCGTGCGTTCGCGCCATTGCCGATGTTCATTGGATTCCAAGATGTCCTCTAAAGTCGAAAGTCGAAAGTTAAAAGTTGAAAGTTGAAAGTCAGAAGTCGAAGTGATTCGTGATCAGTGATTCGGTGACTTATACCGAATCTATCGCTCAGCACCCAGTCCCCAATCCCTAACCTGGACAAGCCAGAACCAAAAAAAAGAACTCACCGCCGAGGCGCAGACCGCAGGTGTGGGCAGGCAGTGCCCACATCGCGGAGAAAAAACATAAAAAACTCTGCGCCCTCTGCGTCCTCTGCGTCTCTGCGGTGAATTTCTTGTTCTTTGTGCCAGGATTTGATTGATAAGGTACTGCTCACCTGGCAATGAAGAGTAATTCCTCAGAGCGATGATTGGTCGAGAGCACGTACTTGTAATGCCCAAATCGCTCTACACGTACATTCTGTTTGTAGCGTTGCAGCAGAGAGAGAATTTCCTGTTCGGAAGGAATTCCATCGCTGCGGTAGGAAACCACGAGAATACTGTCCTGATAGCGGCTGAAAAGTGCATCGAAAGCAGTGTGAACGCGAGTTTTATCCGTCCATACGCTCGGAGAGCGTTTCAAGCGACGGTGCTTGGATCGGTAATCAATCTGTTGCTCCCATTCATCGTAGAAAGTCATCCCTTCTAAGAAATGATAGAAATCCCGGTAATCCACCCCGACGCCGCGCCCGGAGACGTAGGGGGTATCAATGTAAACTAAGTCGTATTCACCGGGGATATTCAAAGCATCGGTATGGAGTGCGCGATTATCTTGTCCATTATCGAAGACAGCCCAATTCGCCTCTTCAACAAAATGACGAAACCACGAGTCAAAGGGCCGGTCCCAGGATGTTTTGTTTCCAAACGAGCGCTCGACATCGGCTAAACGCACGTAAAGGTTTTTGCGATGAAACAAATTGTAGGGCCGTTTCACGATTGCGGCCTGTGCCAGCGCGAAAAATGCCAGCGCGAATTTGTAGGGAGCGGTCAACTGGCGGATGTTAGTGAGTGTCTGATCCAACCAGGAGTTTTCTTCAGGGGTAAAATAGATATCTCGGAAAGTCTCCTGAATTAAACGCGGGTACGTGATCGTGGAATGTTTTGTGAGTATCCAATCCACCTCTTCGGGTGTCAGGCGTATTTGACTGTTTTCAATGAGCGCCACGCCGATGTAGTAGTTGAAACGCAAAACGTCATTGTAGGTGCTGCACTTTCCTTCCTTCTTGAAACGATAGGCTACTGCTCCTGTCCCTCCAAAAGCATCCAGACAAGTGGTGAAGTTCAAGTCTTGGACCTGGCTCCAAATCCAGTCAACCAGTTTGGCCTTACTCCCCTGGTAGCGAGTGCCAGGAAACTTAGCGACAGCAACGTCGCCAGTAAAGAGCAAGGGTTGATAAGTGTATTTTACTTCCATCAGCCGGTCCTCATCTTAGATACTGGAGATTGGCAAATTCGCAGTTTTAGCCGAAATCAACCACAGATTTCACAGATTGACACAGATTTTTAATAACTCGCGACCCAATGTGTGAAAATCTGTGCGTAGTGTGGGCAGGCAGTGCCCACTAATCTGTGGCAAAAATTAAGCCGCCGAAAATTTGCCGAAGTCCAGTAGTCCAGCAGGAGCGCGATTTGGAAATCGCGGCTACTGTGGTCCGCGGTCAAAAATCGCTATTTATGGTACAGAATGTCTGTTCACCTACTTTGACCCCCAAAGAGATTAAAACCTTAGCGTCTTGGCGACTTGGCGACCTGGCGTTAAAAAATGCCCGCTTAATCCCCGTGAATGTACGTCCCCGGCGTGCCTCCCGGGTCAAGGAGCGCGCGCTTGAGGTTGCCCGGCTCCTGCCCGGTGAGTATCCACACGCGCAGTGCGGGCATTCGTTGAACCAAAGCCACCATCTGTTCAACCTTGTCTGCCATGCCACCGGTCACATCGGTGCAGCAGGAACCACGCAAGAACGGCGCGATCTGGGGATAGGTCGCCGGCGTGATGGACGGAATCACTCGCCGCCAGTTATCTAACACGCCCGGCGCGTTGCCCAGAAGCAAGATACGCTCCGGTTGGAGGATGGTCGCCAAATGAACAAAAATATCTTCCGTCGAAAGGATCGTGCCGCCCCGGACGCGGTCAAAGGCCACGTCGCCGAAGACGAGCGGCGCCAGCCCGACATCTAGGGCGCGGCGGAGGGGATCGGCGGCCAGCGCGACGATCTCCCCATTGTCTACCAGCGCCGACGCCGACGGCTGGAAGCTCAACACGGGGACGCCCGCCTCCAAGAAGGTGTCCACGACGATGCGGTTGAGCCGAGCGGCTGCCGCGCTCACCTGTGCGAAACCCTCCCACGCCTCTGGCGTGGCGACGCCTGCGCGAGTTCCGTGACGCTCGGCTTCCCAATGCCCGAAGGAGCCGGAGCCGTGCCCCAGCACGATTCGCAGGTCGGGAGCGGCATCCAAAGCCTGCCGCAGCTCCCCGGCGAGCCGTTGTAGAATATCCGGCTGCGCGGCGGCTTCCCGTCGCTTATCGGTGATCAACGAGCCACCCAATTTGACGAAGACCAGCGACATCAGGCTACTTCCGTGTGCCACACGTGAACCGCTCCCGCCGCGCGCAAGGCCTCCCTCACGCCCGGCAGGCTCGCGGCGGCGACCAGGGCGATGATGTTGCCGCCGGCTCCGGCACCGGTGAGCTTGGCCCCCCACGCCCCGGCAGCCCGGGCGGCGTTGACCAACCGGTCAATCTCCGGGGTGGAGACGCCAAGATCAGCCAGCAGGGCCTGGTTCTCATCTAACAACACGCCGAGGGCAGGGAGCTCGCCGCTGGCGATAGCGATGCGGGCCTGTCTGGTGATCTCTCCCATGCGCTTGAAGGGAGCTGCAAAGCGAGAAGGGTCAACATCCCGGCGGCTGCGGATTGCGGCGACAACAGCGCGAGTGGAGCTGTACTGGCCGCTGTCAGCAATGAGCAGGTGGAAGGGGGTGGCAATGGAGAAGACCTCCGGCAGACTCCCTTTCACGAAATAGACCGGCCGTTCCCAGGCGACGACGGTGTTATCAATGCCGCTGGGCGTTCCGTGGTAGATTTTTTCCACTTTGTAGGCCAGGGCGCTGACGGTCTCCGCCGTGAGTTCGCGCCCCAGGAAAGTCGCTAAGGCGCGGGCGAGAGCCACGGAGACGGCTGCCCCGCTCCCCAGGCCGGCGGCGATGGGCAGAGCAGAACGCACAGTGAGAACGGCGTCTGGCGCAGCGGCTCCGATTTCCGCCAGCGTGAGGCGGGCGATAGCGGCCAGAGGATGGTCGGCAGGCGCAGTGCGCAGCGTTACCGTCTCCCCCAGGTCGGCGGCGACGAGGCGCAGCCCGCTGCCCGGTGCTGCGGCTGTGATCTGTGCTTGCGCGCGCAAGTCGCTCACCGGCACGGCGATGGCCGGTTGGCCGTAGACGACGCTGTGCTCTCCACAGAGGATCACCTTGCCGGGAGCGGAGCCTGTGGCGGACAAAACCTCGGACCTGTGCGATGACGGCATCTTCTCAGACCTCCCTAACCCGGCCAAGTCGAAACCAAAAGGTTTTTTGCCACGAATTGCACGAATTTCACTAATTTTTTCCCTTTTTCGTGTTAATTCGTGCAATTCGTGGCAGAATATTCTTACTCATTGTACAAGAATCTCATCGTCAAATGCCTACAGAGTTCCCCAGTAGAAAATCACCATTACTGCCAGCCCCCAGAGGACAATATCCGCCTGGAGTGGCCGGTCGGTCAATAGCACTTCGTCGGGCGCCAGTGTGGTACCCTGGGAATGGACAAGATAAAGATAGCGGAAAAGGCCGTAGATGACGAAAGGGATGGTCAACATCATCCGGTAGCCATCGGGGAGGTTGGGGGCGGAGAAGGTGTAGAGGGCGTAGGCCAGGATGGTCGAGGACGTTACCATGCTCATGAGTTGATCCAGCAGCGGCAGGGTGTACTCCTGCAGACTTTCCCGGTGATTGGCGGCGTTCTCTTGCAGCAGTACCAGCTCGCCGCGCCGTTTGCCCAGCGCCAGGAAAAGCGCCAGCAGCGTCGTGCAGATGTAGAGCCACGGCGAAAAGCGGGTGGCGTTCACCAGCGGCACGCCGGCCGCCACGCGCAGGACGAATCCCGCCGCAATCGCCAGCACGTCCAGTAGCACCACATTCTTCAGGTAGAAGGAGTAGGCG
This sequence comes from Thermoflexia bacterium, assembly GCA_030605705.1. GTDB lineage: Bacteria > Chloroflexota > Anaerolineae > B4-G1 > SLSP01 > JAUWHU01. Next base: position 4,290 of record JAUWHU010000199.1, read on the forward strand.
ATTTGCAGGAGTAGATAACCGCCTAAGATGGTGGCAAATCCGTGAGAGAGCCGCCAGGCCAGGGTCAACGCAGCGGGAGCGATGAGCAATACCGCGCTCAGCGCGACCCGTGGCGAGAGCTGCCCGGAGGCCAGGGGCCGGTTGCGTTTACGGGGATGCTGGCGGTCTTTTTCCAGGTCTACCAGGTCGTTGAGCGTATACACGACACCGGAGATCAGGCAGAAGAGCAAAAACCCCGTCACCGTCTGCCAGAGATAGGGCGGGGTGAAGAGTTTCTCATCGAAGAGCAGAGCCGCGAAAATGAAGATGTTTTTCGTCCACTGCTTGGGACGCATAGTCTTGAGTAAAGCCAGGGCAATCTGCATAGCTGGGCCTCCCGTAAAGTTATCATACCAGAATCGCGCCGAGGGGCAACTGGTACGGTGGTAATTTGAGGCAGAGTGAGTATACTAAGTAAGCGTTCATAGAAGACCTCCGAGGTTTTGACGGTAGTTTGCCCCAGGAAGCGAGCTGTGTATCACCGAACCTCTCAAAAGGGAGGCGTTTCGTAAACCTCGGAGGTCTGAACGCTTACCACATTCATACTACAGGAGGATTCATCGTGAAACTGGACTACAAGAAGACATTTCTGATCGGTTTTGGTTTCTTCGGCACCAGCGTGATGTGGACGCTCTACAACGCCTACGTGCCTATCTACCTGCAGGCGGGCAGCCCGACGTTCAACGCGCCCAGCGAGGTAGGCTTCGGCTTTGGCGCAGGGCTGACGGGCGTGATCATGACATTAGACAACATCGTCGCCTTCTTCCTTTTGCCCTTGATCGGGATATGGTCCGACCGGACGTGGACCCGTTTTGGCCGCCGCAAGCCCTTCATCATGGTGCTGGCGCCCATTGCCATCATCGCCTTCATCCTGATTCCCGTGACCGTGCGAATGATCCCCCCGGAACTCAGCGGGCAAATGGATAATTTGGGAACCCCTCTGGCGTTCTTCATGCTGGCCATCGGAGTGTTCCTGGCGGCGATGGCGGGCTTCCGCACGCCGGTGATCGCGCTCATGCCCGACCTGACGCCCAGCCCGCTGCGCTCACAGGCCAACGGCGTCATCAATCTGATGGGCGGAGTGGGAACATTGATCGCCACGTTAGGCAGCAGCTTTCTCTATGGGATGGGGCGCATGGTACCCTTTGTCTTCGGCGGCGTGCTGATGGTCGCCGCGGTGTTGATGTTATTCTTCTTCATCAAGGAGCCGGAAGAATTCGAGACGGCGGCCCACGAGGATGAGGGAATGGGCGCGCTGCGCGCCGTCAAACGCATCTCCTCGGAAGCCCGCCGCAGCCTCTTCCTCTTGATGGCGGCGATCTTCTGCTGGTTCGTCGGTTACAATGCCATCGAAACATTCCTCTCATCCTACGCCGTGAGCGAGTTGGGCATGTCCACCGGCACGGCCCCGCTGCTGATGGGAGTGGCGTCACTGGCCTTCCTGGCTTTCGCGATCCCGGCCGGCTACATCGCGGCCCGTTTCGGACGGCGGCGCACGATTGTCTCCGGTCTGGTCATCTTCGGCGCGCTGCTGCTGGCGAATTTTTTCCTGCGCAACGCGACGTTGATCTGGCCCCTCATGGCGCTGGGCGGGATAGGTTGGGCGCTGGTGAACATCAATTCGCTGCCGATGGTGGTGGACATCGCGGCCTCCGCCGCCGACCTGGGGACGTACACGGGGCTGTACTACCTCGCCTCGCAGCTGGCCGCCGTGGTCGGGCCAACGCTCAACGGTTACATCGTGGAATGGGGCGGCGGCGACTACAACCTGATCTTCATCGTGACGCCCGCCTTCTTCCTGCTGGCTATCCTGTGCATGTGGCGGGTGACGCAGGGCGAGGCGAAAGTGGCGACGATCACCGTCTGAGTCTAAAGAACCAGAAATTCACCGCAGACGTAGTGTTTTGTCAAGGCTGATTTGATGGATAAAATGACTACCGGGAGGAAATCGTGTTGGTGGCGGGGAAATGAGACCCCCCTCAATCCCCCCTACGTGGGGGGAAGCGGGAGCTGCGGTCTCCCCCTTCCCTGGTTGGGATGGGGGCCGGGGGGTTAGGTACCAGCTATGCCTAACAACCTCGTCATTGGTCAGAAAGTGACCTCACAG
>JAUWHU010000560.1 GCA_030605705.1 Thermoflexia bacterium
TCATCCCCCTACTTGTCGTTGCTGCTACAATGGCATTCAATACTTGGAGCCAGGTTCAACAAGCGCAAAGCGAGTTCGAGTTGCAAGCAGCTGAAATCGTCACGAGCACAAGCAGTCCTACAGGAGCTCGAAACAAAGCCAGAGCTTTGGCCGCCCTATTCCCTGATCGTTTACCTGAAAGCTTTGCAAACTTTGCGGAAGCGTTTGACCCAGATTCGTATGGTGGCCCGAATGTATCGGATGCGAAGAAAGAACTGCTGCGGTGGATCATTGCGAATCCTGAGCAGAAAGAAGAGATTGTCAAGATGTGGATCGAGTTATTTCCTGATCAAGAGTGGGCCAATGATCTTCTCGAGTGATGTAGAGCACTTCGGAGGGGCGCGTGCCTAACCCGTCGCTGCAGCCGAATTGCTCAATGGAACGGAACCCGCGCGCTCATCTCGCGCCCCATTAGGCGCGCGGTGGGCAAAGGTGCAGTAGGAGGTGAGGAAAAATGAGCAAAAACATAGTTAGAGTCAGAGCTGGCAAAGCTTTGGTTTGGCCACAGGTTTGCGTCTTGTGCCTTAGTGCAGCTACGAAGAAGGATTTGGAGATCATTGGGGGCAAGCACGTTCCCTATTGCGATAACTGCCATGCCAAAGTACAGCGTCTCAGGAGCTGGCAGGACGGCGCGTTTATGATCGCCGTGATGATCGGAGCCGTTGGAGCGCTCTTTGCCCTGATCGGAAGTGGCATTGAGGAAGGTTGGCTGGAACTCATTAGAGTACAGACCTGGCTTTTGGCTGGGGGAGTAGGGATGATCATGGGAGGCATTGTCTACGTGATCATCTGGTTGCTGCTTCTGCCTCTGCGCTTGCTCTTCTATTCCAAGGTGGCCAAGCCAGGTGTTAAAATAGTTAAGGCCAAGAAGCCGGGTGTGACAGCACTGAGGTTCTCCAACCCCGAGTACGTTGAGCTTTTTCGGGAGGCCAACGGCCTGGCGTAGAGTGAGAGTAAAGCACGTCACGCACACACCAGCTCAGTGTTTGAGAGCTGTGCGCCTGACACCCGCTGCAGCCGACCGTGCTACGCGCGCGCAAATCGGCGGGCAAACGCACATTGTAGTTATTTATCTGGCAAAGGTGCTCTCCCGCACCCGTGTGGCGGCTCAACTCGCGGCCCATTAGCCACCGCAGTCCAAACCAAAATCAAAGATTGGAAACAAATTAAGGAGACTTGATATTGTATTCAATATCGTTTATAATATCACCATGAAAACACCAGACATAGTTCTTGATACCAACGTTATCATCTCCGCTCAACGTTCCCAAAGAGGGGCTGCGGCGAAATTGATGTCTCTGATCGGCACAGGGCGCTTTGAAATCCATTTGTCTGTGTCGTTGGCACTCGAATATGAGAATGTACTTCGTCGCCAAAGCAATGTCTTGCGATTAACTCGAGAAGATGTGAGCGATTTGATTGATGCTTTGTGTACTTTATCACATCACCATAAAATTTACTTTCTTTGGCGTCCTCAACTCCGTGATGCGGGAGACGAATTGGTATTGGAATTGGCGGTGGCTGCAAAGTGTAATTACATTGTAACGTACAACCGGAAAGATTTTGCCGGTGCGGAGAAATTCGGACTGAAAGTGGTTACGCCAAAAGAATTCTTGCAGGAGATAGGTGAACTGAAATGAGTATGCTGAGTTTAAGACTCCCCAAATCGCTGTACGGTGATTTGAAAGATGTCGCTAAAGTAGAAGGCGTTTCGATGAATCAGTTTGTCGCGATTGCTATTGCCGAGAAGATAGCCTCGTTGAATGCGTTGGACTATTTGGGAAAAAGAGCCAAGCGAGGTAGTCGGGAGAAATTGTTAGCGGTATTGGCAAAGGCGCCAGATGTCGAACCAGAGGAATATGATAGGTTGTGATCCGTCTATTGCCGCAGTTTGTGGCTGAGCAATGGGGAAATCCTGTGGTGTGGTTTGATGCCGCAAGAAAATGTGTCACGCAGTGTGAGGAACGGCTGCAAGCCTGAGAAAGCGATAAACCGGCGACATTGCCGACGCTAGACCCGCCTGACGGGTGATACAGACCGTTCAGCGACGCATTTCACTTGAGGAGCACAGAGTTGCCAAAGAAACCTAACGAGGGACGAGGCCTTGATCAGAGCACAAAAGAGCTAGCATTCTACCTCCTCTGTGTCTTGCTTGGCGTGGTCATGCTCGCCGCCATGACCACTGAGAGACTGGGCTATATCTTGGTGCTGATGATTATTTCCCTGATTTGGCTAGGCTGGGATGCCTGGCGGTTGGCGGAGGGCCTCAGGAGTCGAGACTGGGCGCCCGTAGAGGGAATGATTGTGGCCGCGCAGGTCTGGCAATACCGCTCTATCAAGCACGCGTTTCGGATTTCTGCGCCTTGCCTAAAGTACCGGTATGAAGTGGCCGGAAAGGTGTATGAAGGCGGCCCAGTGGTCTTTGGTAAAACTGGGCGACCAGCGGAAATTCTCAGACCTTATCCTCACGGGAAGGCAATCACAGTGTACTATGATCCCCGCCATCCAGAACGGGCCAGGTTACGCCGTGGGAATAGCGTGTGGGACTACATGGGATCACTGTTGCCACTGGCAACGCTGCTGGGCAGTATCGTGCTGCTCTGTAAGTAGTTCCGTTGAGGATGAAGGTTGTCACAGCGGTGCAGGTATTGGATCTCGTGGTGGCGCGCCGCCCAGCCCTGTGTGGAGCCGACGCTCACCTTTTCGCCTTCAACTACCGGGCCTTGTCCGTCAGGGTGTTGGTGATTCGGGCGGATCTCACCAGCGAGGGCGGGTGGGCGCGGCGCACACTGACCGTTAGGCCGCAAAGAAGTGCGAGGAACAAACGATGAAGAGGATAAATCCTGAAGAGTGTGTCGTTTGCCGTAAACATCGTGGTCAAGTGATGGTCGCTGGCGGCTCAATTTACGAGGACGAGTTGATTTTTGTGTCTCACGCTCAATTGTGGGGAGATGAAACGAAACATTATCTGGGGCATCTATTTATTGAACCCAAGCGTCATGTGGCCGAGTTGGCAGACTTGACCGAACAGGAAGCGCAACTGATCGGCTTGTTTACCACACGTGCGGCTCAAGCCTTGATGCACACGGAGAAGGTAGAGCATGTGTATTCATTTGTTATAGGAGACGGAGTGCCGCATGTTCACGTCCACGTGATCGGTAGGTATCCGGGAGCGCCGCGAGAATATTGGGGGCCGCGAGTGGACGAATGGCCCGGAGCGCCACATGGGGATGAAGCGGAAATAGAAGGGGTGAGCAAGCGAATCCGGCAGTATTTTGAGGAGTATTTCAAGCGGATTGATTGAGCCGTGTTATTTTTGGCGGTTTCCAAAGGATCGGCTCAAGAACAAAAAGGTGGTGTATAATAATCGGCGGCCCAACGCGCTTTATTTTACACACGGGCCGGCACATTATGCGGGGAAAAGGCCGCAGAATCAATAGTTGGCCTGCTAGACAATCACTAGAGGTATCAGATGAATGATAAGTTAGTTGAATTATTTGAGGGAAATACAAATGTATCTTACTTCGTACATACGGAATATTTTCAGGGCGATAACCCTCCTGATATTTCATTTGTCTCTTTGTTGAATCTCAATAGTGAAAAAATGAAACCATTCACGAAGACTCTGTTGGAGGATCCAGACATATTGGGCGACAGAGAAGATATAAAGGACCTGCGTGCTGGCATTTATGCTTTCGCTCAAACACAAGATATTTTAAATTTTGATTTTACAATTTATAATTCAAGTATTTTGAGTTTTGATTCGGGTGATTTTGACCCGGATGTATGGTATAGTCAACACTACTGTTATTATGAGAGCCTTGTTTATTTAAGAGAAAGTGTTGTTTCATGGTTGGAGCAAAATGTATTAGCCGCATTAACACTTTTACGACCTTTTCTAGAGCTTGCTATATCTCATCTATATTGGCACTTGCAATGCGACAACTGTAAGTCATTTTATAAATGGTTCCGTGACAAAAAAGGGAAACCACCTTTTAAGAATCTGTTAAATGCTGTTTTTGATAATTTACGAGAACAAGAGCTAGTTGCCCAAGAGTTTCTTGATGTTACCAAAAAGAGTTTAAGTGATATTTATGCTACTTGTTGTGCTTATAACCACACCCCTAGAATAGAAGAGTCAATTGTTACTTTAGGAGCAGGACGAGATAGGGTTTCTGTTCTTAGTTTTCTATATTACTGCCATTTAGCAAGAACTCTTTTACGTCAAGTAATGTACTTGTACGTATTGGCGTATCCAATATCTATGTTTCCAGTCAACCGTTATGAGAGATGGGGGTTTTGGGGTGGTCCCATTGGATCGTTCTTTGACGAAAACAACTATGCAATATTGAAGGTATACCTTGGACCAGAAATGATCTCTAATTTTCGACAACAACTTGAATCTTCTCCTCATGTGCAGGGATTGTATTCAGGGTTATTTTCATTTTTTGAACAAGCACCAAAACTAACAGAGCAAGAAATGATGGATAGTTGGGAGGAATTCAAAAGAGAAACCGATTCCCAAATTGAGGCAAATAGTATTGGTGAAATGATAGCGATAAGTAAAGCTCATAAAAGGACTTTAGGATGGCTTATAAATTACAGTCCCAAGCTAAACTCTAATGTATAAGAAAAAGATGCAGGAGCAAAAATAATTTTTAAGCAAGCGGGCTAACATTGCATCAAACCGACCGCGCCTTCGGCGCATGCTGGCGGCGGCACTACGCGCTTTCAGTTAGTTTTCTCGCGAAGGCTTTCTCCCGCACTCGTGCGGCTCAACTTTCAACCTGCAACTTGCAACTTGTAACTTTCAACTCTTAAGGAGCTATCATGCGTCGTAGACCATTTCGACTTAGACCACTTCGGCCCCGACCTGTCCGTCCCCGCATCCCTCCTGTCGTGCAGCGTGCTCTCGCCGAAGCCCAACGCTTAATCGCCAGCGGGAAATTCCGCGAGGCCGCGGCCATTTACGACCGTCTGTCGCAAGAGGCTTATGCGCGAGGTCGCCTCCGCCCCGGTCTGCACATGGACTTGGAAGCGGGACGGGCTTACCTGCAGGCTGCGGATGTGGACCAGGCTCAGAAACGCGCCCGGCGCGCCGTGCAGAACGCTCTCCAAATCGCCCGACCGGGTTTAGTGATGCCCCTGGTGGAGGGAATCACCCGTCACCTGGAGGCGCAGGGCGATCCCGAAGCGGCGCGCAGTTTTCGAGAGGAGATCGAGGCTTTGCTGCAGGAGCAGCGGGTCGCGCCTGGCGGCTTCATCGGCGAACCGAGGCGCGCTCCACGGAAGACCTTGCCGGGACATTGCCCGGCCTGTCACGCTCCCTTACGCCCCGACGAGGTGGAATGGCTGGCGGATGACCGGGTTTCCTGCCCGTTTTGTGGTTCTGTCGTGGTGGCGGATTAACGAAATCAACGTTTCTCCGGCGTGACGTGTGAGTGCCAGGAGGCGAAATGCAAAAACGATATGGGATGTTCATACTCTTGGGATTGGTGTTGCTGGCGGGCTGTACCGGCTCCTCCAAACCCTTCACCGACGATTTCTCCGACCCGGCGAGCGGCTGGGGCGCGGCTTCGACGGAAACCTTTGTGCGCGGGTACGATAGCGGGAAGTATCTCATTCGCCTCGACGCGCCGCACTGGTTTGCCTGGACGACGGCGGACCGGAACTACGATGACGTGGCCGTCGAGGTAACGGTGCGTTCTGAGGGCGCGAGTGACAACCACTTTGGCCTTCTCTGTCGTCACAGCGAGGCGGGATTTTACTACTTCGCCG
>JAUWHU010000503.1 GCA_030605705.1 Thermoflexia bacterium
CGGCCAGAAGAGCGGGTCGAGGTCCCAGCCGGGGTAGAGCACCCGTCGCCCGTGGAGGGGGTCGCCGGTGGACTGGATCCAATCGCTGGCGGCGTCCGTGTCTGGAATGGGCAGGCCGGTGGTCTCGTCAGGGATGCGGTAGAGGATTTGGCCCTCCGCGCGGCCCACACCGTAGGGCTGTACCGTGTCCCCCAACCAGCCGGGAATGGTGGCGGCGCCTCCCTCGAAGACGACGGCGTCCACGACGGCGTGTGTGTCATCGCGCAGGATGACCTCATCGCCACCATTGGCCAGACCGCTGGAGAGCCAGCTGGCCGGCTCGTAGTCAGGCGGGAAACCGAAGGAGGTGCTGAAGGCTACGGTATTCCGCGCCAGCCAGACGCGCTCGTGAGGGGCGAGTGACGATAGGGGCAGTGCGCGGCAACTGTAGCCGGTGGTAGTGTACTTGCAGAGCTCCCAGCCAGTGAGGTCGGCGGTGGCCTCACCCGCGTTGAGCAACTGGATGGCTTCGTCGTCATCGCCATCCTGGTAGCCATCGTAGAGCACCGCGTTGATGAGCACCCGCGCCGTGGGAGGCGCGCCGAGGGTCGTTGTCCAGGCGGCGACGTTGTTCCCCGTGGCCGTCTCGGTGGCGGTTGTGGTCGCGGTGATGTGGTTGACGAAGGGGCCGGTGGCGGTCTCGCTGACCTGCGCCGTGACGGTGATGAGGCGCAGCGCGGTGGTGGGCACATCGCCGAGCTGCCACACCAGTCGTTGGCCGGCCTGTGTGGAGGGGGCGGGAGTGCTGCTGAGGAATGTCACCCCTGCCGGGAGCGTGTCGGTCAGCCACGTCGTGGTGGCGGTGATGTCGCCGGTGTTGCTCAGGGTCAGATGATAGGTGATGAGGCTGCCGGCTGTCGTCGTGATGGGGCCGGTCTTGGCGACGTTCAGGTCGGCGGCGGGCGAGGATGATTGGTACTGCGAGTTTTGGGCCTGCGGCGTGCCGTTGAGGGGGTCGCCGTTGGCGTCCTGCCCGTTGCGCGTCACGCCGTCGTTGGTGGCCCAGTTATCGGCATCCGTACCCAAGACAGTGGGATTTTTCCGCTCCATAGTTCTTCTGCTATCATAATCACCGGCAAACCAGTCGCCAGTGGATTGATTGACTGTATCAATCGCATTGCCTCCACAGTCTGGGGCATCGTAGAGGATTAGCTGCCCCGGGGAGGTGTTGTTCATGCCTATGGTTGCGTCCCAGATGTCTACTATGTTTGTTCCACTGGAGTCTTTGACATCGTCCTCATGGTTGGCGTAGATTAGATAGCTGTGTGCGGAGACGGTTGTAGTTGTGGAGCCATCGGCGGCGGAGAAATTGAGACACACTCCTGTATCCGCTCCATAGATTGACCAATTCCCAATGTCAATGGGGGCAGCGGTGGTGTTGTAGAGCTCGATCCATTCGTCATAGGTGCTGGCTGCCGTGCCCATCCAGGCTATCTCGTTGATGACCACATCGCGGGGAGAGGCGGCGTTGAGCGAGCGTGCCTTCGTGGGGGAGAGTGGCTTGCTCAGAAGCGACGTAAGGATTAGGAGCAGGAGACTTCCGGCGATGGTCAGTGAAATCCGGCCGATGTTCTTTGCCATGATAACCTCCTGAAGCGGAGTGTGTAGCCGTTCTCAACAGGCGAGGAGAACTTGACGTTATTATAGCATGAATGAGTTTACTGAAAAAACCAAGAATTTCACCACAGAGGACACAGAGATTTTAAACGTGACCTTGAAAAAATTAATTCTTTGACGTGTGAAGTGGAATTTTCTTGAACCAAACGCCGGTCTCTGACCGCAGCCCAGACGGGCACGGTCAGGAGACCGGCCCGAGCTCCCCTAAATTATTGAGAAAATACGGTGTGCTCTTGGCCGAAACGGGACGTGGCGCAATTTGGCTAGCGCGTCACTTAAAACGCCCGCAGCCAATCGGTGTTGGCGCAGGTGGTGCAGGCCAACACGATGAAGATGATCAATAGGATGACGCCGCATCCTATGCCGCTGCAGGAAAAGCCACGGCCAAAACCGAAACGATCCTGCAGCCAATCGAAGATCGCATTCAAGAAAGCGAGTTTGAGCAAGCCGATTAAACACCCTGGACGACGTTCCATGATACCCTCCTCTAAGGAAATAGTTTCTTATGATACGCGACCGCGTTCAGAAAGTCGCACGTGGCCCGGCGATTTCGAGCCTGGCCGGTTCAGCTATCACTGGTAGACCACAAACGCCGGGCGCGGTTGCAACGAGAGCACGTAGGCCGGCGACATTAGCGGAACGTCGTACTCGTAGAAGATCTTCATCCCGCCGTACTCGAAGCTCGGCTCCCCGGCATACTGCACGTAATCCTTGATCTTGGGGCCCGGCGGACCGAAACCGTCGGCATCCCACACCAGCTCTACCAGGGGATAGTCGTCAATTTCCTCTTTGCCGCCGATCATCCGATCGGTGAACTGGTGGATGACCAATATTTTGCGCTCGCCGACCTCAGAGGCGATGCCGTTGAGCCAGGCTTGCACGTGGTTGATCTGCGCGCCGGTCATAAATCCCATGTCCCTGCCGGGGATGCGCGTGGTATCCGACATTACGAACTCCGGGTCTAATGCCAGATGCACCGTCCGCTGGCGCAGAAACGGTTCGACGTAGGCCAGCTCCGCGTCGAGGGGGCTGTGCCCGACTTGAATGTCCACCACGCTCCAGAGGCCGTGGGTGCGCGCCGCGTCAATCCAGGTTTGAACGGTATCCACACTCACCCGGTGACTGTAAGCGCTGTCCGCGCCGGGGTACCCGTCGGCGATGGTGACGACCATGTGGAAGAAGGGGACTACCTGTGTGTCGGTGAGGAGTACCTGGTATGCGACCGCTTGCTCCAACGTCAGTGAGATGGTCTTGTCGGGAGAGTAGCGTCCCAACATGCCCAGGCCACGCCCGCCCGGCGAACCGTACAACCCGACGAGCACGCGCCCTTGAAACGGCGATTCCTCCAGCCCTAACATCTCCGGGGGAACGAGGGTAACGGGAGGGTGGGCTTCCGGCGGGGTGATTGTCGTGGTGAGAGGGGGAGTCGCCGTTGGGGAAGGCGGAACCGGCGTTAGTGTCGGAGTCGGAGTCGGTGTTGGTGTTGGTGTAGGCGTCGCGGTTGCCGTCGCTGTCGAGGTGGGCGTCGCGGTCGGAGAGGGCGTGGGCGTGGGGGAGGGCGTTGCAGTCTGCGTCAGCGTCGCGGTCGGCGAAGCCGTCACTGTGGATGAGACGCGCACTTCCTCCGTGTCGTTGCTTTGGCAAGAGGCCAGGAGAAGCAAAAGGCAAATGATGAATGACAAATGAGCAAATGAAGAAATGATAAATGACAAATGATGAATGAGGAAATGAGCAAATGAAGAAATGACAAATGACAAATGTGCAAATGAGCGCATGGGCCAACGGTAAACTTTCAACTCTTCAACCTCCAACTTTTAACTTTCAACTTTCAACTTGTAACCTGCAACTTCCAACTCGCAACCTCTAACCTGCAACTTTTAACTTCCAACTTGCTAACTTTTAACCTTCGACTGAGCCAGGGCCGCTGCCCCGATGATCAATGCTGTCCCCACCAGCTGCTGCGGCGCGAGGGTCTCTCCCAGCAGCCACCAGCCCAGGACCGCGTTGGTCACAGGCGAAAGCAACATTATCAGTGTCGCCTGCGAGGCCGGGATCAGCTGCAGACCTTTGAAGAGCAATACGAAAGCCAACGTTGTGGAGAGCAACGCCAGGAGCGCGACGTAAGGCCAATCGCCGGGCGCGACGACAAATCCGCCTTCGCCGGAGAGTAGATTGAAGCCCACGACCAGCGGCAACGCCAGAATGTGGACCCACAGGGCCGTCCGGCGCGGGCTACTGTCCTTGCCGACCGCCCGTCCCATGAGGGTGTAGCCTGCATAAGTCAGCGCAGAGCACACGGCCAATCCCTCACCGGGCGAGAAATGCAATCCGCCGGTGAGCCAGCCGGTGAGCAGTGTGGTACCGGCCAGGGCCATCAACAACGACAGGATCAGCTTCCCCCGGATGCGTTCTTTCAACACCAGCGGCGCGAGGAGCAGCACGAAGACTGGGGCCAGGTAGTGCAAAAAAGCGACGTTGGCGACGGTCGTGTAGCGGAAAGCGCTGAGATAAAAACTGTAAGTCGCGGCCTGGAAAGAAGCGAAACCCAGGAAAGTGAGCCATTCTCGCCGGCCCTGCGGTGCGGTGCGCGGTCTGGCGATCAACAAGAGCGTCAGCGCCGTGATGAGCACCCGGTAGAAAACGACCGTGGGCGCGGGCGTTCCCTTGATCTGGCGCATGAAGACCCCGATCCAGCCGAGGGCCAAGGCGGCCCCTAACAAAGAAAGAACGCCGACCAGCCGCCGGTTAATGTCACGCATGGGCGTTCATTTATCCAGCGCGCGCGCCAACGCGATCTCGTAGCTTTTCCGCACGAAAGGCATCACGACTCCCAGATCGCGCTTGTCTTTCACCGTGACCTGTGCCCAATACTTGAGCTCGCGTTCACCGGTTTTGAACTTTTGGATAGCGTGATGACGCGCCAGAGATTCCCGGTCGGCTGCGCGCAACTGTGTGAGCACCACGTCGCTGGTCACCAGGAAGGCGAACAAGCGATCTTTCACCTGGTAGCTGGGATAACCGAACATTTGCCGGGTGGTCACACCGGGCCAGTGGAGCACCTCGATCTCAAAGAGGGCTTGTAGTTCTTGAGAGACCTCCTCCAAATGATGTTGCATTGCGATTCCCTCCTCGCTGCTTGCAGAGATGGCGACTGCGACGTCGGTCCCTTCGCCTGATATCATACTATCATTCTCGATAATTTCCAACTGCGGAGGGAGAATAGAGAATGGAGAATAGAGAGGGGAGAATTGTGCAACCCAAAACTTGCTTTTTTCGTGTTGTGGGTGTATGCTGGGGACGATTTAGAGGGAGGGGTGAACTTATGCGACAGCGACGAACACCGATGGGATGGGGAAAGGCCGCGCCTCTGTTGGCCGATGGGGCGAGGATCATGCTGCTGCTTTTCCTCTCGCTGGCCGTGACCATCTTCGTGATCTACGAGATAATGGCCGTCACGCATCCCTATCCGCTGGACTACGGGGAAGCTCCTCTCGTGGATCAGGCAATGCGCCTGGCCGCCGGGCAGAATATCTACCGTGCTGACGTTTCTACCCCGCCGTACACCATTTCCAATTATCCGCCGGGGTACGTGCTCTCGCTGGCGCTCTTTGTGAAGTTGTTTGGCCCGAACTTTTGGGCCGGGCGATTGATCTCGCTGTTGAGCTCTCTGGCGGCAGGGAGCTGTCTGGCGCTGATCGTCTATGAGTTCTCTCGTGAGAAACTGGCGGCGTGGGCCGCCGCGCTGCTCTTCTGGGCGATCCCTTACGTCGTTCACTGGTCGCCGCTCCTGCGCATAGATCTGCTGGCTCTGGCGCTGAGCCTGGCCGCGCTCACCGTGCTCGTTCGCCGGCCGGAGGGCCGGCGGAGCCTGGTCGTCGGGGCGGCGCTGCTCACAGCGGCGATTTACACCCGACAATCCTACGCGCTCGCCGCTCCCCTGGCGGCCTTCGTCTGGCTGTGGACGCAGGGTGGATGGCGGAGGGCGTTCACGCTGGCGGCGCTGGTGGCCGGTGCGAGTCTGCTGCTCTTCTTGGGGTTGAACCTGGCGACCGGAGGCGGCTTCTACTTCAACGTGGTCACGGCCAACGTCAACGCCTTCGATATGGGCCGGCTGGGGTGGAACCTGAGCCGGATCCGCGACGCGCTCCCTCTCTTGCTCCTCATTGGGGCGGCGTCGCTTTTCCTGACTCCCGGCAGGACGCGCTCCTGGTCGCTTGCCGTCCCCTACCTGGTTGGGGCGTTTCTCTCCACTCTGACGATCGGCAAGGTCGGCTCGAACGTGAACTATTTTCTCGAACTCTGCGCCGCGCTCAGTCTGGCGGCGGGCCTCGCCATCGCCTGGAGCCGTGAACATCCCTGGGCGCGCAGCGTGCTCCTGGTGTTACTCGCGCTACAGACGGGGCTGCTGATGCAGACGACGTTTGATGAGTACGTTGGCCCATTGCGCGAGCGTCGCCAGTCGCTGAAGCTCCTCCGCGATCTGGAATGGAAGGTCGCACACGCCGCAGGGCCGGTATTGGCCGACGAGTACATGGGGATACTCACACTCCAGGGTTGGCCGCTCTACATTCAGCCTTTTGAAATGACCCAGTTGTCTGACGCGGGCCTGTGGGATCAGACGCCCTTCGTGGAGAGCATCCGCCAGGGGGAATTCCCCCTCATTCTCATCCACTACTTTCCGGAATATGACGTGTACAAGGAGCGCTGGACGCCGGAGATGCTGTCTGCCATCAGTCGCGCTTACTCTCTGGACAGTTCCCTTGCCGATACGCGCGTCTACCGTCCGCGCCTGTCGTCCGGCGGTCAGCTGCCGGTGGAGAAAGATGCCTGTGCTGGCGCGCCCTGGCGTTTGCCCACCGGCGCTCGCCTGGGCGTGAGATGGGATGGCAGCACCCTGGACTTTTTGGGACGGGGCAATGCCGGCGAAATCCCTGTCTACGCTGTGGCGGATGGCCGGCTGACGCGCTTGCCGGAGTGGGTCGGGGCGGTGGCGATCCTGCACGACGATCCCCTGCGCCCCGGCCAGCAGGTGTGGTCCTACTACACCGACATGGTCGGCCCCGATGGGACGACGTCTTACATCGCCGCCGATTTTCCGCCGGGCAGTATGGACGTGCCCGTGCCGGCTGGAACGCTGCTTGGTTATCAAGGTACGTGGAGTGGAATCCCTGCGCAACCAACCTGGCTGCACCTGCGCTTTGCCGTCGTCGGCGCGGAGGAGGGGGGGGCTTTCCCGGACGCGCCGCTGCCGGAGACCTGGGAGCCGGCAGCGTATCTGGCCCTCGCGCTCAAGGAGGAAGGGACCTATACCGAATTGCAGCCGCTGCGTTGCGCGGAACCCGCTCCTTGACGGGGCTACTGTATTTATGTATCATCTCAGTATTCCGGGGCAATTTTTACCACAGAGACACAGAGGACACGGAGAAGATGGAGAAAATTTGATGTCTGGTTTAAGAAAAATCCACTTTACACGTCAAAAAGCCAATTTTTTCAAGGTTAAATTTAAAATCTCTGTGCTCTCTGTGCCTCTGTGGTGAATTCTCGGTTTTTTCAGCAGATTTTTGCCATTTGCTATACTTGAAAGGAGGCCGATGCCCTCTCTCCAGCGCGATTATCTGAAATTGCTCTTGGCCCGTTATTGGTTTGCTCCTCCTGTGGCCCTCTGGCGCGCGGTGGAATTGCGCGTCCTGGCTGCCGAGGAATTCCCGCGTCCCATCCTGGACCTGGGGTGCGGCGATGGTCTTATTGCGGATGTGCTCTTCGCCGGTGAGGAACCTCTTGAGGTGGGCTTCGATCCCTGGTGGGAGCAACTGCGCCAGGGCGCGCAGAGCGATATGTACCGGCATGTGCAACAGGCGTTGGGAGATGCCATGCCTTACCCTGATGACACCTTCGCCACGATTTTCAGCAACTCCGTGCTGGAGCACATCCCCGACTTGGCCCCGGTGTTGCGCGAGGCCGCGCGGGTGCTGCGACCGGGCGGGCATTTCATCGCCACTGTGCCCAGTGACGTTTTCCGGCGACTCCTGGCCGGGTACCGCGAGCGCATGTCCGTCGGCGATCTGCCCGGCGCGGAAGCCTACGCCACGCGCGTAGATCGCCGCCTGGAGCATTACCGCTATCCCACGCCCCGGCAGTGGACCGAGATGCTCGCTCAGGCCGGGATACGCCTCGTGACCACGCGCTATTACATCCCCGCGACCGTGGCCGCCCTCTGGGATGAGGGGAACGCCACCTACGGCATCAGCGAAGATAGCAAGCCGTTCTACCGCTGGTTGGCCTCACCGCGTCTGAAGAAATTGGGGTACCAGAATTGGCTACGGCGTCAGGTGGTGCGCGTGTTGAGCCGCGAATGGCGCCATCTCTACGAGATGAACGTCCCCGAAGGCGGTGTCGGCGCGGGGTTGCTGGTGGTGGGGGAGAAGGCGTGACTGTGCCGAGCCACGTAGCAGTGCAGGCGCAGCTCTCCCCGCAGACGTGGGACGCTTTCGTCGCCGGGCATCCCCAGGGTCACATCCTCCAAACGAGTGGTTGGGGTTGCCTTAAGGCCGGCTTCGGCTGGGATTGGGAGATCGTGGCATTGGGCGATGCACTGGCCCCGACCGCCGGCGCACTGGTTCTCTACCGGAGATTGCCGCTCAACTCAGGCGCATTGGCCTACGTCCCCCGTGGCCCCGTCGTGGATTGGGGCGACGAAGCGGCGGTGCGAGAGGTGCTGGAGGCGGTGGAACGGGCTGCCCGCCGTCAGCGCGCCTGGGCGCTGTGGATGGAACCGGAGCGTCCCAGCATGCCGGAAACCCGACAGCAATTGCAGGGGCTGGGATTGCGCCACTCGTCCCGCATCATCCAACCCTCCAGCACCATCGCGGTGGACATCGCGCCTGACGAAAAGACCATCTTGGCGCGGATGAAGCAGAAGACCCGCTACAACATCCGTCTGTCCGTGCGTAAGGGCGTCACCGTCCGTGCCGGCGGTGTGGAGGACTCTCCGCTCTTTTACACGTTGATGACGGAGACGGGGGGGCGGGATGACTTCGGCATCCACAACGAAGCTTACTATCGCCGGGCGCTGGAGATCTTTCTCCCCGCCGGGCAGAGCACGTTGCTGTTCGCCGAGGTCGCCGGTGAGCCGGTGGCCGCGCTGGTAGCCTTTGCGTTGGGGGAGAGGGCCTGGTACTTCTACGGCGCGTCATCCAGCCGCCACCGTTCGAAAATGCCCACTTACGCCCTGCAATGGGAGGCCATCCGCTGGGCTAAAGCGCGCGGCTGCACCACCTACGACTTGTGGGGCATTCCCGACGCGGACGAGACAACCTTAGAGGCGGAATTCAAGGAGCGCAGCGACGGCCTGTGGGGCGTCTATCGCTTCAAGCGCGGTTTTGGTGGGCAGGTGCTCCGTTATACCGGCCTGTGGGAGAAATCGCTACATCCGCTGTACCCGCTGGCGGCGCGGTTGCTTCGAAGATAAGAGTTGAAAGTTGCAAGTTGGAAAGTTGCAAGTTAAGAGTT
>JAUWHU010000098.1 GCA_030605705.1 Thermoflexia bacterium
CAAAACCTCTCAAAAGGGGATCCTCTCGTAAACCTCAGAGGTCTTTTAGGGTGCTTTTCCTTACCCTAACCTGGACGAGCCAGAACCAAATAAGGAAATTCACCACAGAGGCACAGAGAACACAGAGAAAGACAAAAAAAACTCTGCGCCCTCCGCGTTATGGGCACTGCCTGCCCATACTACGTCTGCGTTGAATTTCTTGTTCTTTATGCCAGGATTTGATTGTTAAGACACTAACCTGGCCGAGCCAGAACCAAAAAGCCAACCACAGATTACACAGATTTCACTGATTTTCTTTACTCTTTTACTCAATCTGTGTCAATCCGTGAAATCTGTGGTTCATTTTCTTGAAGCCCAAATTCTTGTTTTTTGTGCCAGGACTTGATTGTTAAGGGCCTTATTGTGCCAACTCGAAACACGTCAAAAGGCTCTCTTTCAAGCACCCTCTGACGTTTGGGCCTTTGCCATTCGTGATGAACAAATCCTACAAACGACCAGCACGCCGGAGCTCTACCAGATACCAGGGCATAAGCGAAAAGGCACCTGCCGCATGTATTCGGCGTAGCCGGTCAGTCCCTCACACAGCAGCCGATCTTCAAGAAAGGTGCGGATTACCACTCCCACGATGATGCCCCCTGCCGGGAGCAGCGTCCAGAGGGAACCAAGCATCACCGGCGTCGCCGCATAAGCCACGATCGCTCCGGCATATCCGGGGTGACGCATGAAGCGATAGGGGCCTGCGCTGATGACTTTTTGGCGCCGGTCCTGTTGGATCCGGACAATGGCTGAGAAAAATTCGTTGACGGCCATGGCCCATGTGCTCCAGATACATCCGAGCAGCATAAGCACCAACGCGACGAGCTGCAGTGAGAGCGGAATATCTGGCGACCAGCCAAAGCGCCGATCCAGCCCGGCTACGAGCCAGGTAACCAGCGGGCCGATCACGCCAAGGAGGATCAGCAACAGCCGATCCCAGCTCTGTATGTCCTCTGCTTCAAGGGAGTGAGCGCGTTCTACCAGCAGTTCGGGGTGCCGGCGCAGGCTGATAAGCCGGCTGCCGACGGCGAACCCGATATTCAGCCCCACACATACCCACCCCATGACCCAATCCAGACGTCCTGCCGCCAGGAACAGGACCAGGGGCAGCAAAAGGACAAATAGGACAAACTGGAATACCGGCCTCCAACCGATGTGGGCGGTTGGGCCAGCGTCACTTTTAGTTGGTTCAATAGCTGGGTTCATCAGCGGTCCCTCCAGGTGTTGTTGAGCAGCCCAGGGCTGCTTCCCTGTCACACGGTAAGGCGAGTGTACTCCGTTCACGGAGCGGGGCGCCGGCCCGAGATGGTTTGACGTTCTGGTAACCGGAGCTCCTGGTGGGCATTTTTGCCACAGGCGAGCACTTGCCGATTCGCCCATTTGTTGACTTGCGGCTTTGCCGCGCTATGCCCTATTGTACCAACGACATGGAGATGTGCCAACTCGTGACACGTCAAACATCGTCAAACGTCAGGAGATACTTTAGAGAAGGTCTTTTAACTTTTGACTTTCGACTTTTGACTTTTGACTTAATCACCACTCCAGATCATGAACGGCGACGCGGCTCTGGCGGTAACGGGCGGGTTCGCCAAACGAACGCAGGAAACTCCGCAGGTCGAATTTGGGGCCGACGAGCAGCTGCAGGGAGCAGGAGTCCTCCGCTTGCGCGTAGGTTCCCGCGAAGAGCACCTTTTTCTTCAGCGCTTTGGCCGGCAGGTCGAAACGGTAACCCGCTCCCTCCCGCCGGATATTCACAGGCACGTACCGCTCACGAAGGAAGTCCCGTAGTCTCTGCCCGGCGGCGGGGAAATAGGGGGCCGGCAGCGTGAGCTCCAAGCGCATCCGCCGGAAGCTGCCCGGCGCAAAGCCCTCCGCCACGCCGAGGCACGCGATTTCCGGCGTCGCCATCTCTCCCAGATGTTCCAGGCTCGCGCGCAACTCTGCTGTATCCCAGGCGGTGAGGGCGAAGATGGTTTCACCGTAGAGTTGGGCGTAACGGTCACGGTTCTCGCGGGTGGTGAAGAGGCTCTCCCGCGCGGCGAGTAGATTGTCCGTCAGGGCAGGGCCGGCGGATAGCAGCCGGCGCAGCACCCAGGCGTTCAACCATTCAGGAGTCACGCCGGCGACGCCGGGCGGCAAGCGCAAGTGGACGTAGAGCGGCTGCAGTCGCCGTTTGGCCCGCATCAATTCCGGCAGACGACGCCGGTAGTCCGGCATCTCAGGCGGGCGCATGACGTGGGCGGTGATGGCTTGCCGCTGCTCAGGCGTGCTACAGGCTCCGCAGCCCAGGCAGCGGCCGGCCTGACCTTCCTCGCCGAGGCAATATCCCTCATCTACGCCCTCGCGGGCCAGCTGGTATTGCCGGTACAGGAAGTCCGCTCCGACGGCGGGCCGCACAAAGTCTAAGGCGAAAGGATAATCCGGCCCTTTCTCGCCCAAGAAGGCCGCAGTCCAGTGACCGTGCGCTTCCATCCAGCCTCGGAGTGATTCCCAATAGCCGGGCGAGAGGTGCGTGTCGTAGCAATGGCCCTGCCCGGCAAGCGCGATGAGCGGCTCGTGCAGCCAGGTTCCTCCCAGGGCCAACACCTGGGAAACGCAGTAGTCGTCCCACGGCGTCGCCATGCGGAACTCGAAGCCGTTGGTCTCGCAGGCAGATTTCACCGGCCCGACGATGTCGCGCCATTCCCCTTCGTCCAGGAACAGGCGATCGTGGCGCAGCGGCGTGAAAGGCATACGGATCAGCCGCCCGCAGCTGAAAATGATGCGCGCGCCGCGATGTGTGCGTCGCCGCAGGGCTTTGAGCCACCGCGCGAACTCCCGGAACTCCGCCAGGTCTGCTTCAGTCTCGTGGCCGGTGAGGATGTAGAAGAGTTTGATTTCGCGGATCTTTTCCTGCAGCAGCGCGGCGAGCACCCCCCTGATGCTCTCGGTGGTGAGGCTTTTGTGCAGGAAGGCCCGCATCCGCTCGCTGAGGCCCTCGATGCCCAGCGTGAAGCTGCGCTTGCCGGCGGCCACTTCCGCCGTGAGAAGGCCGGGCATGGCGTAGAGCACATCCACCCGCTGGCTTTTGAAGCTCAAACGCTCGAACAGCCGGTTCAGCTCCAGGAGTAGCGTCAGAATATCGCTGTGGGTGTTGAAGTTGAAGCTGTACAGATCTAATGTGGCGGCGCCCTGCTCCCGTTTGAGGCGGCGGGCCGTGGCGAGGATTTCGGGCAAGGGAACCTCGCGGTAGGGTTTACGGTCATAGCCCTCGAAGCAGAAGGAGCAGAAGGCCGGGCAACCGAAGTTGATCTGCAGGCGGGCCGTCCCGGCCTCGGAGCTATTGAGATTGGGATAATCCACCAGGAGCTGTTCCTCGCCGGGCCGTTCCCAGATCGCAGTGCGGACGCTCTGGCCGGGAGCCGCCCTCGCCACCCACAGGCCGGTGACGTGGGTCGCAGCTTGAGCCAGCCGGCTGCGCTTGGGTTCCTCCATGTGGGCGTGCAGGTAACGGAGGAGGGTTTCCACCTCTCCTTCTCCCTCGCCAAAGAAGATGGCATCGGCCATGCAGTCGCCCGTCTCAGTGATCAGAGCCTGAGTCGCCAGAGCATTGGAGCCGCCTAAGATGAGGGGCGGCCAGCGCGCGTCTCGCTCGCTCGCCATGAGGGGGATGCCAGAATGGATGAGCAGGTAGGGCAGGTTGATCAGTTCCAGCGTGTAGGCATTGGAGATGAGCACTACGTCGAAGTCGCCGGCAGAGCGGCAGGATTGGATACCGACCAGGAAGGGAATATCCGCCGCTGCAAAACGCGCCCGGTCATGCTGAGGGGGGAAGAAAGCCATGTCCACGTAGGCAGCGGGCAGAGCGCGCCGCGCGGCCTGAGCCAGGAAGAGATGCGGCGTGGAGCGGCTCACGTCCTGGAAGGGGGAAAGGCGCGCAATCAACACCCGCAACGTTGCCGAGGCAAAGTCGGGATTGTGGAACGTGGGGTTCGGGTGCGGCGAGTATACTTCCGCCTGCTGGAGCAGCGGCCACTGTCGCGTGAAAAAATCGCTGTAATCACTCATGGGGAATCGAGAATCGAGAATGAAGAATGAAGAATGGAGAATCAAGAATGGTGAATGGTGATTGGAGAATCTGGGGTATAATTGACCCTACTGAAAAAACCAGGAGTTTTACCACAGACGCAGTATAGGCAAGCAGTGCCCATAACACAGAGGGCGCAGAGAGTTTAAATTTGTCCTCATTCATCATTCATCATTCATCATTCATCATTCATCATTCATCATTCATCATTCATCATTCATCATTCATCATTCATCATTCATCATTTGTTCATTTGTTCATTTGTCATTTTCTTCATTTGCTCATTTCTTAAGGAGATAACTATGTCCAGCGGAGATATTATCGGATTGGTTTTATCGTACATTTACGCCTTCGGGCTGTTATTTGGTATGGAGGCCGCCGGCAAGCGATGGGGATGGCCCCAGAGAGTCACGCGCAAGCTCGTACACATCGGAGCGGGTATGTGGATCTGGGGCGTCTTCTATTTCTTCGATCACCGAATCTACGGCCTGATCCCTTTTGCCACGTTCATCATCCTGAATTACATCTTCTACCGCCAGCAATCTTTCAAAGCCATGGATAAGGCGGACTCGTCGCCCGGCACAGTGTACTTCGCCTTCTCCATCACGGTGCTCCTCGGTTTGCTGTGGCAGACCGATGGCACATTAGATCGCATTCCCATCGCGGCGGCGGCGGTGATGGCGATGACGTGGGGCGACGCGCTCGCCAGCCTGATCGGCCAGCCCTGGGGACGGCACACCTACACCGTCTTTAAGCATCAACGCTCGTGGGAAGGGACGGCGGCGATGGCTCTGTTCAGCTTCCTCAGCATCTTCCTGACGCTGCTGGTGCTGCCCGGCTCGGCGCTCAGTCCTCACAGCCCGGCGCTGGCGATGTCCACCATCCTGCCGCTGGCCTTAGGCGGCGCCCTCGTGGCAACCGCAGCCGAGGGGTGCTCCCCCGCCGGGACGGATAACTTGAGCGTGCCACTGCTCACCGGGTTGGCTCTTTACCTGCTGAGCGGGTCATTGTAAGTGGGAAAGGTGCAACCATGTCACCATCAGCACAACTACTCCTGGGATTCGTCATCAGCAGTCTGATCGGGTACGCGGGCTATCGCAAACGCGCCCTGTCCATCACCGGCGTGGCCGGAGCCATGCTCGTAGGCACAACCATCTTCGGTGCCGGCGGCTGGATATGGGGGATGTTGCTCATCACCTTTTTTGTGCTCTCCAGCGCGCTCTCGGCCTACAAAAAAGCGGCCAAACAGCAATTCACGGAAAAGTTCGCCAAGGGCGCGCGCCGTGACCTGGCGCAGACGTTAGCCAACGGCGGATTCGGCACGCTGCTGGCGCTGGCTGCCTGCTTTCACCCCCAGCCGGCGATGTTGGCAGCGTTCGTCGGGACGATGGCCACGGTCAACGCTGATACCTGGGCCACGGAGCTGGGCGTCCTCAGTCACCGCCCCCCGCGTCTGGTGACCACCGGGCGCGTTGTGGAGCCGGGAACCTCGGGAGGCGTCTCGCTGCTGGGGACACTCTCCACGTTGGCCGGTGGGCTGAGCATCGGGCTGGCCGCGGCCCTCTTCTTGCTGTTGGATGGAATCCTGGGAGGTCCAGGGTACGTGCTGCTCGGAGCCGACACGGCACAAGGAACGTTAGTTTTGCTACCGGTCGCCACACTGGGCGGATTGGTCGGTTCGCTCTGCGACAGCATCTTAGGTGCGACGCTCCAGACGATCTACTATTCGACGCGGCGCGAGAAGGAAACCGAGAGAAAAGTTGACCCAGACGGCGCCCCCAATGAACACTTGCGTGGCTGGAAGTGGTTGAACAACGACTGGGTCAACTTCCTCAGCTCGGCGGTAGGCGCAGGGGTTAGTGTGCTGGTGTGGAAAGCACTGCTGGCTTGAGTCCCTACGGCAGCACCGGGTAATCCGCCAGGGAAGCGTAAGCCACCCCGACCAATCCCGGCCCGGTGTGAGCTCCCAACACTGGTGCGATGGAGGTAGATGGCAGCCAGGTGCAATCAAACCGTTGGTCTAACAACCCTTGTAGCCGCTCCGCGCCCTCTGGATTGTTGGCATGCACCACCTGAACCCGCAAAGCCGTCCCCGGCGCATGGTCTTCAGCGATCAGGTCCACGAGTTTCGCCACCGCCCGCTTAAAGGTACGCATCTGACCACGCTGGTAATACTTACCGGTCTCCTTGCTCACGGAGATCAACGGCTTGATCTTCAACACCGAGGCCAACAATCCCTTTATGTGACCGATGCGCCCGCCGTGGATCAGATACTTGAGATCTGGCAGCGTGTACACCAGCTGTGTCACCTCGCGGATGCGCTCCAGCATTGCCAGGGTTTTATCGAGGGGCCAGCCGGCTTTTACCGCGCGGGCGGCTGCCTCTACCTGCCAACCTTCGCCGCCGGAGAGGGTCATGGTATCGAAGAACGTCACGCGCGCCTCCGGGGCCAATTTTGCCCCTTGCACGGCCGAGTTGTAGGTGCTGCTCAAGCCCGAGGAAATGTGAATTGATAGAATCTCCGGGTCGGTTTGCGCCAGCTTCCGGTAAAGTTCGGCGAATTCACCGGGAGAGGGCAAGGATGTCGTCGGCATCCCTTGCGCCGAGAGCAACAACTTGTAGAACTCCTCCGGTTGAATATCCACCCCACTGATGTATGTCTTACCGTCAAGCTGGATCATCAAAGGCGCCAGGTGAATTTGTAATCCCTCCCTTTGCTCTGGGGCCATATCCATGCCGCAATCGCTTACGATCTGCATTTTCTTTCTCCTTAATCTTACCTGGGATGATAGCTCTTCCTCGAGCACGCAACCCAGGATTGCTTGCTCCACGAAACTCGTTGCATACTGAGATGAGGGAGGCTCTCAGGGAAACAGGCGCGTCACGCCACGACCACGTTGCCTTGCAACGTTGATACCCTCGGCGGGTATTGTACAATAGCTACATCACTTTGTCAATGAATCCCCGGCCGCAAAGTTGACGCTTTTCCCGTCTGGATGTAAACTGGGAAGATGTCGCACCAATGACTTGCAGCCGACCGACTAACCGCCTGTGGACAATTATTATCACAATGAGTGTTGAAAAGGAGAGAATGGACGATGAAAGACGCATTTGATTTGCCTGATATGGATGAATTGGCGCGCCAGATGGAAGACGCTATGGCCGAAGCACAAAAAGCGCTGGCAGATTTGCCTGCGCAGATGGGTGGCCTGGAAAACGTCATGGGGTCGCTTTCAGCACTGATGGGAGGAATGCCCCAATGAGACCGGCCACAGCTTGCCTATTCGCCACTCATCATTCATCATTCTCCATTCTCCATTTGCTCATTTGCTCATTTGTCATTTTTAATTGTCTTCATTCTCCATTCTTCATTCGCCATTCTCTTCAGGAGACTCACGATGACCAA
>JAUWHU010000554.1 GCA_030605705.1 Thermoflexia bacterium
CAATGGCAAGCAGCCGAAGAACGTCGTATTCATCAAGTGCGTAGGCTCCCGCGACCCGCACAGCGGCGTTCCTTATTGCTCCCGTGTCTGCTGTATGTACACGGCCAAGCATGCCCATCTGGTGCGGGATAAGATTCCCGATGCCCACATCACCGTGTTTTACATAGATGTGCGGGCCTTCGGCAAGGGGTACGAGGAGTTCTACGACCGGGTAAAGCACGAGCGGGTAATCTACCGGCGTGGTGAGCCTGCGGAGGTGTACCGGCGGGGAGATAAGTTGGTCGTGCTGGCTGAGGACACGCTGTTAGGGAAGCCTATTGAAGTCGAGGCCGACCTGGTGGTGCTGGCGACGGCGGTCATCCCGCGAACCGACACGGCGCAGCTGGCGGAACTGCTGGGGTTGGAGCGTTCCCCAGATGGCTTTTTCCAGGAAGCACACCTCAAGTTCCGCCCGGTGGACACCCAGGTGGACGGCATTTTTCTGGCGGGCTGTTGCCAGGGACCCAAAGACATCCCGGACACGGTCGCGCAAGCCAAGGCGGCTGCCGCATCGGCGCTGGTAGTTCTGGCGCAAGGACGAGAGAGAGGATGATAACGAGAGAGAGCTCATGACTCCAGTAGATTATTCACGCCAGCTACCACAATATCTATGTCTTGTTCTGGAATGCCTACGAGGTCTGATGGCTCTACGTGGCCGTCCACGTGATGGAAGTGGTGGGGAAAGTTGGGGAGGTCGGGGTGGTGTCGAGCGTTGTCCCAGCTGATGACGCGCTGATTGTGGCGAACCAGGGTGTAGGCGTATTTGCCCAGAGTATCATTGTAGTAGAGGTCAACAAAGTAACCGCCTTGCAGTTCAATGCGCACTTTGGTCACCAGGTCATGGACAGAGATCACGTAGGGGCAAGTTTCTACGAAGCGTTGTACTGTGCGAGCCAGTGACTCAGCCATGTAAAGATACTCCTGCTCATCTCAATGCGCTCTAGTTGCTCCACGGCGTTGCGCCACTCGATGGATTCTTCCCAGCAGGGATGCTCCAGCACTTGGCGGGTTTCTAATTTTTGCTCAAAGGTTTCCAATGAGCACTGATATTTCTGCTCACAGCTGTGTATAATCTGGCGCAGCAATCTGGCTCGTGCGGAGGTGTCCGTTTCCAGGATGCGTACTTTATCCAGCGTCACGTTGGTGGGTAGTGACGATAGAGTGGCGGGATATGAAGCGGCCATAGTGCTCTCCTCTCTCAGGGTACTGTTTATTCGTTCACGATTCAACCATAGTATACCTGGAAACTGCAAATCAGTCAAAGATTTTGAACAATCACGTTAAGCGAGGCTGGATGTGATATGCCAGGAATCGCGTTGAGGGTAGCGGAACAGGCCGATATGGGAGGAGATAGGCATGGGAGTAGAGCAGTGCGTCCAGGCGCTCCAATGCTCCAGTTACGTTATTGGGGTGGAGAGGCGGGCCACGACAATTAGGGAAGAATTTGAGGCCGAAATGGCCGAGAAGTGGGACAATCCGCAAGCGGGAGGATGGCATTGAAGACAGAGTCAATGGCCGAGCAGTTGGAACTCTTTGGCTGCATCCAGTGTGGCAAGTGTACCGGTGGCTGCCCGGTAGCACGCAAGACGGAGCTCAACATCCGCAGCCTGATCTATGACATGCTGGTGGAACCGGAAATGGATCTGAAGGCACACCCGGAGTTGTGGGATTGCACAGCTTGCTTTACCTGCGTCGAGCGGTGTCCCAAGGATGTGCGCCCCGCCGAGTTGATCATCAAATTGCGGGGCCAACTGGTGGAAAGCGGACGTATTCCGGAGACCATTGGGACGGCGCTGAACAGCATCTTCCGCCAGGGGAACCCCTCCGGCATGGCGCGGGAGGATCGGGCGGCCTGGGCTAATGGCATACCGGTCAAGGCTGCGCAGGAAGGATGCGAGATACTCTACTTCGTGGGCTGCATTCCTTGTTATGACCCTCGGGTGCAGGTTGTGCCCCGCGCGTTGGTGAGGGCTTTTACCGCGGCCGGGCTGGATTTCGGTACACTGGGCACTGAGGAGAGCTGCTGCGGCAACGAGGTGCGCTGCATGGGCGAGGAAGGTCTATTCGAGATGCTGGTCGAGGATGGGAGTGAATTGATCCACAGCGTGGGCGCAAACCGGCTGGTGACCACCTCCCCTCACTGCTTCAACACTTTCAAGAACGAGTACGGCCTGGATGGCGTCGAGGTACTGCATTACACGCAACTCATCGCTGAATTGATCGAGCAGGGCCGGTTGGACTTTTCCCACCCGCCCAATCTCCCAGGGAGAGAAGCCGAGGGGAAAATAATCGTCACCTATCATGACCCCTGTTTCCTGGGCAAGCAGAATCACATCTTTGATGAACCACGCGCCATTCTCAAAGCCATCCCCGGCGTAAAATTGGTGGAGATGGACCGCAACCGGGAGCGCAGTCTGTGCTGCGAGGGTGGCGGGGGACGGATGTGGGTTGAGGGAACCAACGTGGAAGAGCGACTGGCCTCCCAGCGGGTACACCAGGCAGTAGAGACCGGGGCTGAAATCCTGGCCGTGGCCTGTCCCTTCTGCTTGCTGACGCTGGAGGACGCGGTCAAGGTGCAAGGGCTGGATGACCGGCTGCGGGTGATGGATATTATGGAGCTCGTGGATTTGGCGTTGTGAAGCTGGCGCGTAAAACGTAAGGCGTAAAACGTAAAACGTAAGGCGTAAAACGTAATAGGAATTGGTCTATGGAATCTCAACCCCGTATCGGTGTATATGTCTGTCACTGCGGCACGAACATCGCCGCGATGGTGGATGTGGAGCAGGTGGCGGAATTTGCCGCGACGTTGCCCCACGTCGTCGTCGCCCGTGATTACCTGTACATGTGCTCCGATCCCGGCCAGACGCTGATCAAGCAGGACATCCAGGAGCAGCAGCTAACCCGTGTTGTGGTGGCGGCCTGCTCACCATCTATGCACGAACCGACCTTCCGTGGCGCGACGCGGGAGGGGGGCATCAATCCTTACTTCATGCAAATGATCAACATCCGCGAGCAGTGCTCGTGGGTACATACCGACCGGGAAAAAGCGACGCAGAAGGCGAAGGCGCTGGTCGCCTCGGCGGTGGCGAAAGCGGCCTTGCTGGAGCCGCTGGAAGATCGTGAGGTCGGGGTCACGCCAGGCGCGGTTGTCATCGGTGGCGGTGTGGCAGGGATGATCGCGGCCCTCGATGTGGCCGATGCTGGCTTCCCGGTCTACCTGGTGGAGAAGAGCGATCACCTGGGCGGGCATGTGGCAGACCTCAATCGTGTCTTCCCCACACTGGAGTCCGCTAAGGAGTTGATAGAGCCGCTGATCAAGCGCGTCCAAACTCATCCTCACGTCACCGTTCTGCTGAACTCACAGGTGACGGGTTTAGAAGGGTACGTGGGGAATTTCGAGTTACAAGTTACAAATTCCAAATCCGAAGGTCCAAATCCGAAATTGAGCGTGGGTTCCATCATCATCGCCACCGGCTACGACATCTTCGACCCACGGCGCAAGCCAGAGTTAGGCTATGGCCAATACCCCAACGTCATCACGTCGCTAGAGATGGAGCATCGCTTGGCCACGGGCGATCTGACCGTGGACGGGCGCTCGCCGCAGAACGTGGCCTTTATCCAGTGTGTAGGCTCACGGGATGCGCAGGTGGGCAATCTGTATTGCTCACGGGTGTGCTGCATGTACACGGCGAAGCAGTCCCGCCTAGTGCGAGAACTCCTACCCCAGGCTCGTGTGACAGTTTTCTTTATAGACGTGCGAGTCTTTGGTAAAGGAGGGGAGGAGTTCTACGACGAGACACGGGCGAAGAGAGTGCGCTACCGGCGCGGGAGCGTCTCTGAAATCTACCAACGCGATGGACGGGTAGTGTTAGTGGGGGAAGATACGTTGCTGAGCCGTCCCATCGAATTTGAGGCCGACCTGGTGGTGCTGGCGGTGGGGATGGAGCCGCGTGCCGACACGGCGACTCTCTCCACTCTGTTCAAACTGCCGCGTTCAGCCGACGGTTTCTTCATGGAGTCACATCCCAAGTTGCGGCCGGTGGACACGGTGGTGGACGGCGTCTTCTTAGCAGGCTGCTGCCAAGGCCCCAAAGACATTCCCGATACGGTGGCTCAAGCGAAGGCGGCTGCATCATCGGCCCTCATCCCCCTCATTCTGGGGACGGTGCCGGTGGAATCGGCCACGGCGGTGGTGGACGCGGACCTCTGCGCCGGGTGCGGGATGTGCGTGGATGTGTGTCCCTTCGGCGCGCCGGCGCTCGACCCGCTGTGGGGCGTATCCCGCGTCAATGCTGTATTGTGCAAAGGATGCGGGGCGTGCGCAGCGGCTTGCCCCTCAAAGGCCATCCAGATGCAGCGCTTTACGCCAGAACAGATTATGGCGCAGGTAGATGCGCTGATGGAATGAAAGGATTTTAGGTTTCAATGTCTCAGGTTCTAAGTTGGACGTACGTTAGTGTCTTAAAGTATTCGCCACCCTAACCGCAGGCCCGCAAAGCACTACATATCAATAATCCAGGGCAATTTTTACCACGGAGGGCACAGAGTTTTCTTATTTTCTCTCCGTGTTCTCTGTGGTGAAAATGACAGAAAGCAAAAGTGGCGAATACATTGTGACAGTAACGACGTACTCTGGAACATGAAACTCACAATCCTTGAGGAGAAAAGGAAATGAATAACAATGCTTTTGAACCAAAAATCGTGGCATTTCTATGTAACTGGTGCGCATACACGGGGGCCGATCTAGCAGGTACATCGCGTATCCAGTACCCGCCCAATGTGCGCATCATCCGGGTGATGTGCTCCGGGTCGGTAGATCCAACTTACGTGCTCAAACCGCTCCTGGACGGTGTCGATGGCGTCCTCATCGGCGGTTGCCACCCCGGCGACTGTCACTACCAATCGGGGAACTATAAAGCCCGGCGGCGCATCATCGCGCTCAAGCAGATTCTCAAGAGTGCCGGCTTTGACGATGACCGGGTCTGGCTGCGCTGGATAAGCGCCAGCGAGGGGGGACGCTTCGCCGAGACGGTCACGAAGATGACAGAGTTCCTTAAGGAGAAAGGTCCTAACCCGATGCGCCGGGAGTGGGCGGTGTAGCAATGACCAATGTAATAGAGGAGATGCAATGAAAACCGTGATTCCAGTCGAGAACGGCGATACGCTGGTCGCAGTGCGTGGTTTCCTCAAGCGGCTATTAGAGGCCGGTGTAGTGGATGCGGTTCTAGTGCCGATGGAGACTCCTGCCGGCGCGGTCACTCCCGCGTTGGTGAGCGACTCCCGCTTGCTGGACGCGGCGAACCCGTTGGCCCCGGTGATGGGACTCAACGCAGCACGTGTGGTGGGGCCTGTCTCCATTCGTGAGCCGCGTGGCAAAATCGCAGCAGTGTTACGTCCATGTGAACTGCGGGCGCTGGTAGAACTGGTCAAACTCAAGCAGGCTAGCCTAGACGACATGGTGACTATTGGCGTGGACTGCCTGGGTACCTACGACGTGCCGGTCTATGAGGTGATGCGGGCCGATGATGGGGTGGATGTGGCTGCGTACCTGGCGTCCGCCCAGAGTGGTGAACTGGCCCCGCAGGACGGGTACGCCTTCCGCGACGCCTGCCAGATGTGTGAGAAACCCCACGTCAGCGCGCTTTCCTCCGGGGAGAGGCTGGGAGGGGTAGAGGCCGTTGTCACGCTGGAACTGTTCGGCGCGGACCTGAGCGCCGGCATCCCTGTCACCTTGCCCGATGAGCTGGCCGAGAAGTTGGGGCTGACCGATCCCTCACCCGGCCCCTCCCCTGCGAGGAGAAGGGAGATCATAGAGAAAGTGATCGCGGCCCGCACTCAGGTGCGCGACGCCCGCTTCGCCGAGATGGACCGGCGGCTTGAGCAGGAGGGTATCGAGGGGGTCTTCGCTGCCTGCGTGCGTTGTCATAACTGCATGACCGTCTGTCCCATCTGCTATTGCAAGACTTGCCTTTTCAAAAGCCCCACCTTCGACCACGAGCCGCTGCAATATATGAACTGGGCGCACCGTAAAGGAGCCTACCGGCTGCCGGCGGATACAATGCTGTTCCACCTGACGCGCCTCAATCATATAGTGCTCTCCTGCGTTGGCTGTGGGATGTGTACCAGCGCCTGTCCGGCAGAGTTGCCTGTGGGGCGGGTCTTCCGCACCATCGGGCAGCAGGTGCAGGCTGTGTTCGACTACGTGCCGGGCGGCAACGTTGAGGAGCCATTACCACTGATCACCTTCCGTGAGGACGAGTGGATGGAAGTTGGTGAAGAGTAAAAGATTTTCCTGTCAGAGACCCCGCGGCCGGCTGCGGGGTCTCTGGTTTTTTTTCGCACTGTGGCAAAAGTAACACAGCTGCTCCCCCAAGCTCTAACCCCCACGTCCACGGGGGCGGCCGGAGACCTCGGAGGTCTTTTTAGCTGGACTTTTGCCTCTGGTGTTGGCGCTCCTCCACCACGTGATTCCAGAGCTCCCGCGCCTGCGGTTCCTCAGGAGGGGTAATGGTCAGGCCATGAGGAATAGCCCGGCCTTCGGAGATGTGGACCAGCGTAACGAAGCCGTCCGTGCTGATGATGCGCGGCATGGTGGGACGCAAGGCGTAGGCCTCCACGTAAATCGTGATACTGCTGCGCCCCACGTGGGCCGCGCACCCTTCCAGCACCAATGTCTCGCCTTTGTTGATGCTGGAGCGGAAATCCATGCCGTGCAGGCGTACACAGACCAGCTCCCCCGGCTCACAGGCCAGAGCCGCCCGCGCGGTGATAAAGCCCACCTCGACCAGCCACTCCGCCATGCGCCCGGCGAAAAGCGTGCCGTGATGGTTCAAGTCAATGGATTTCACCAGGTGTGATGCCGTAATACGAGGAAGTTCTTCCGGTTTCATCAATACCTCCGCAGTAAACATTTAGACCGCCGGAGCTCTGGGCGCGAGCTACTAGAGTTGCTCCTCAATAAAAACGTTAAGCTTTTGGACACGGATATCACGGATCAACACGGATTTTTCCTTGTTTTTCACAAAAATATCCGTGTAATCCGTGAAAATCCGCGTCCAATTTCTGGTTTTGTTTATTCAGGAACAACACTACTTTGTGACCTTCGGGGGTCTTGTTACACAAAAAAAGGCCGATGCTCAGCATCGGCCCTGTGTTGGTGGCCCCAAGGGGTTTCGAACCCCTGTTTCCGGCTTGAGAGGCCAGCGTCCTAGGCCACTAGACGATGGGGCCAAACGTGCCACGGCAAGATTGTACCAGTAAGCGTGATTTTGTCAATTAGATGTGTCTTTATTCAGGGGACGCTGAAACGCTAAGCCGCACCCGGTTACTAATCACCAGTCACTTTATTCGCCTTAATTCTGAAACGCGCCTCCATTCCCCCACCTCTTGGCACATCGGGCGATGATGATATAATGAGAATCATCCGAGAAGACAGGGAGGGAAATGATGAGTCCCGCTCGACCCAGTGCAACCGATCGCAAACAGGCAGAAACCCTTTACAAGGAAGCTCTGACCGCCTATCAGCGTTGGGACGTGGATGAAGCGGCCAAAAAACTGCAAGCCGCGGTGCGCCTCATCCCCAACAAGGCGCAATATCAGATCAGCCTGGCGCAAACCCTGGCCCGGGCCGGGGACTTTGACCGCGCGCTGCGCGCCCTGGCGAATTACCTCCGTCTGGAGCCTGATTCTCCTATCGCCGGCCGCATCGAACAACTCTTTGCCAGCGGGATGGACCCCGTGGAAAAGGTTCTCACCACGCAGATGAAAACCGCGCAGGTATCGTTAGACATGATCGGGGCAGCTATTCAGATGTGGATGGAATTCCGTATCGCCTTAGGCGAGGAACCACTCGCTATTCCCAAACCGGAGACCTGGGCCGCCGCGCTGGATTATACCGTCCGTAAGGTTAATCTCCGAGATGTACCTCTGAGCAAGGTCG
The DNA here is from genome assembly GCA_030605705.1 of Thermoflexia bacterium. GTDB lineage: Bacteria > Chloroflexota > Anaerolineae > B4-G1 > SLSP01 > JAUWHU01. The sequence goes on from JAUWHU010000554.1 coordinate 7,979, forward strand.
CCCGCAACTACCAGACGACGGAAGCGACCGTCCGCAAGCACTACGAGCGGCTGGTCAGCATGTTGGATATCATGCCTTGCGATTATCGCTACTTCACCACGGGTGAACAAAATCCCCTGGATAAGTTGGTAGAAGCGGCGGAGCTCCTGGACAATCTGGAGTCGCGCTTCCGAGCAGAAAATTAAGCAAGAGTTGCGCACGAGAGGCGGGGGCTGCTTTGCAGGCCCCGCCTTTTTAACCATAGTAGCGGCGTATCTGCCTCGAAAATAAACGGCCCGTAGTAGCGACTTCAGTCGCTTGCGACGCTGAACGACTAAAGTCGTTACTACAAGTCATTTTCGTCCTTGGTGATGTGTAAACACTCGTGACAACTTCTCAATAAGTAGGGGTAAACATTTCGTTAGATATCATCCTCACCACAGACGTGTGGGCGGGCAGTGCCCATAAACGGAGAAAGAATAAGAAAACTCTGTGTCCTCTGTGTCTCTGTGGTAAAAATCGCCCCGGAATATTGAGATGATACGTAGCGGCGCCTCTGGCGGGCAGGGGAACAAAACATGCAGGTAAGCTACCGGGATAAACGTTGGGAATTCGACCGCCGGATGCCGGTCTACCGGCTTCTGGAGAAACTTTCGCTCTTGCCCGAAAACGTCCTCGTGCTCCGCAACGGGCAATTGGTGACGGAGGACCAACCCCTCCAGCCCGGCGATGAGGTGAAAATTGTCGCGGTGGTCTCTGGAGGATAAAGGATGAAGTGCCGGAAGTGCGGTGCGCCCGCCGTGATCAACATGCGGCATCACAAGCTGGCTCTCTGCGCCGCACACTACCTCACCTGGTTTGTGCAGCAGACGGAGCGCGCCATCCACAAATACCGCATGTTCACCCACGATGAGCGTATCCTGGTGGCGGTCTCCGGCGGGAAGGACAGCCTGGCCCTCTGGGACGTGCTCCTGCGCCTGGGGTACCGCGCCGACGGCCTCGCTATTGACCTGGGCATTGACGACGGCGTGTACTACTCCGAGCATTCGCTGGAAATGACCCAGGCATTTGCCGCTCAACACCCTGAGACCCGGCTGCACGTCGTCAGCATCCCCGCGCGCTACGGCGAAAGTGTCCCCGAAGTGGCGCGACGCAAGCGCCGTGTACAGCGGCCCTGCTCCGTTTGTGGCCTGATCAAACGTCACGAGATGAACCGCGTCGCCCTGGAGGAAGGCTACGATGTCCTCGCCACAGGCCATAACCTCGATGACGAAGCCGCCACCCTTTTCGGGAACGTGCTGCGTTGGCAGTGTACTTACCTCCGGCGGCAAGCCCCAGTGCTGCCCGCCAACGACGCGGGATTGGCCCGCAAGGTGAAGCCCTTCTGCCGTTCCTACGAGCGAGAAACGGCGGCGTATGCCTTGCTGCGCGACATCGCCTACATCTACGAAGAATGTCCTTTCGCGGTGGGCGCGACCAGCCTGGAACACAAAGCGACCCTCGCGCAGCTGGAGCACGACGCGCCCGGTACGAAACTACATTTCTACTTGAGCTTCCTCAAGGCCAGGCGGGAAGGGTTGTTCAGCGCGGAGCAACAGGAAGGAACCGCGCTCCATCCTTGCCAGAAGTGCGGACAGCCCACCATCGCCCCTGACCTCTGCGCCTTCTGCCGCCTGTGGGGAAAATAGCACTGATCGTAATTACTCAGGCGTGGTAGACCTCGGAGGTCTGAAATAGGCCGGCCTGAGTAACCACTAATCACAAAAGGGGAGGCAGATACATGATGATGAGCGCAAGCATAATTTTGATCCTGGGCGTGTTCATGGCACTGGGTGGATTGGCCCTGTTGGGCATCGGCGGTTACGCTCTTTACGAGGGGTTCGCCAAAGACGCGACAGAAGAAATTTGGCTGGGTTCACCCACTACCGCGCGCATCATCGGCATTATCGCCCTGCTGGCGGGATTGGGCCTGCTCTGTGCGCCGATCGGCTACCTTTTATTCTTTATCTTGGCTTAGCTTTGGGGAACCACAGAGGGTCCCCCCTACATTGGGGAACCACAGAGGATTTCCCCCTACTTAGAAAGGAGTCCCATGGAAATTTCCCCCACTCGCTTCCGTGACCTCGCCACCCAAATCGAGGCCGAAATCGCTAAAGTCATCGTCGGGCAGCGCACGGTAGTGCGCCACGCGCTCGTCGCTCTGCTGGCCGACGGCCACCTGCTCCTGGAAGGCTTGCCCGGTCTGGGCAAAACGATGCTCGTGCGCACCTTAGCCGCTGTCCTGCGCCTCGATTTCACCCGCGTGCAGTTCACGCCCGACTTGATGCCCGCAGACATCCTGGGCACCGACATCTTAGAAGTGAGCGACACCGGCGAGCGACATTTCCGCTTTCACCGGGGGCCGGTCTTCACCAACTTGCTCCTGGCCGATGAGATCAACCGCGCCACGCCCAAGACCCAATCCGCCTTGCTGGAAGCGATGCAAGAACGGCAGGTGAGCGTGGGCGGCACGACCTACCGGCTCGCCCGCCCCTTCTTGGTGCTGGCGACGCAGAACCCCATTGAACTGGAGGGAACTTACCCCTTGCCGGAAGCCCAGATTGACCGCTTCCTCTTCAAGGTTGACGTGGGGTATCCCTCGGCGGAGGAATTGGTCGAGATCGTGCGGCGCACCACCGGCGCGGAGCTGCCCACCGTGGAACCTGTCGCCGACGGCGAAACAGTCCTGGCGTTGCAAGCCCTGGCCCGTAGCGTTCCCGTTGCCACGCCGGTCAGCGCGTATGCGGCCCGGCTCACCGTCGCCACCCACCCCGGCAACCCCGACGCCCCCGACCTCGTGCGGCGCTACGTCCGCTACGGGGCCAGTCCGCGCGGCGCCCAGGCGTTGCTCTGGGGCGCGAAAGTCACCGCGCTGCTCGCCGGGCGCTACAACGTCGCCCTGGAGGACGTGCGAGCCATCGCCCCCGCCGCCCTGCGTCACCGCCTCATCCTCACCTACGAAGCCGAGGCCGAGAGCGTGACGGCGGATGAGATCGTCACGGCGGTGTTGGCAGAAGCTTCCGGCTCCTAACTCTTA
>JAUWHU010000101.1 GCA_030605705.1 Thermoflexia bacterium
CTGTTGCTCTAGAAATGCCGCATCGAAAACCGGTTGAATGGACAAGACGCGTGTCGGATACAGGATAGCCATGCGCGCTTGCTCATAGCTGAATGGCGATAGATGCACCGGCGCTTGCCGTAGTCCCGGTAGAACCGCCCCCCAGGCGCGATCTAACGCGGATTGCCACGCAGCCCGGACGGCGATGAGCACCTGAAAAGCAGCGGGGTCGACAATTTGGCAGGTCTCGGCGAGCACCTCACGCCACGCATCGCGATCCGCTGCCGATACCTCTGGTAAAAAGAAACGTTCAAATTGATCCAAGACCAAAATCAGCCTCCGCCCAGAGGTTTCCACGATCATGCGCATCAGTTCCGGTGCCGAGGCTTGCTGGGGGACCTCTACGTGCAGTTCCAAAGCCCGGCTCGCCAGCAGCGCGCGCAGGAAGGGGACGCCTTCTCCATAATCCCGTACCGGCATCACTTCTGCCCCGCTGTCCGCCAGCTGGGGGAGCACACCCGCCGAAAGAAACGAGGTTTTCCCCACGGCAGGCGGACCGTAAATCACCGTCGTTCTATCGGTGGGATTGTGGATCTGCTGCAAAACAATGGCTCTCTCTGCTTCCCGCCCAGTAAAAAGATCCCGATCGGCGATTTGGAAAGGTCGTCCTGCCAAGTAAGGCGCTCTGGATTCCCTGGCAACATCAGCCCCTGCACGGGGCGCGAAGATAGAGACCACCTGTTGAATATAGTAATTTTTGTACTGATCGCGGCCAATGAAATCTCCGCTGGGGAGATACACATTGCCCTGGATGGCTGCGCCCCCCTGCGTATCCACATATTGCGTCCCTGGCCCTCTTATCATCGCTTTGCTCCTTTTGCTCTCACGAGCTGAATGAAGCCTGCTGGATGCCGGCAGTCCTCCTGTTAAGTGTTGTTAAGTGACGGGAGAACAACGGTCCTCAACAGTTCTTTAACAGTCCGAATATGGTCAGTTAGTTTAGGATCGCAGATTAACTTCCCCAACGCAAAGTCCGGCATGAGCGCGATTGAAATCGCGGCTACATCCCCATCTCCCGCGCCACGCTCCGGCCCAGCGCCACGGCGTAGTTCGTGCCGCGATCCCAGGGGTAGACCTGGCTCATGTTCGCCATGAACAAATTGGGGATGGGTGTCTGCAACGGCGGGACGTGGCGCGAGTGGTTGAGCAGCGGCACCGGCTGGGCGTAGACCTCGGTGAATTTCCAGTATTTCCGCACCCAATCGCGGTTGAAGGCGGGATTGAGGCGTTGGATGCCGGGGATGAAGGTCTCCAACAACGTTTCCGGCGACATCTCGAAGTAGGGATGGTCGGGCAAGAGGTAATCGCCGCAGTAGACGAGCGTATCGCCGCCGTAGTGCCGCTTATCCACGTAGTTGGTGTGCTCCACGAAAGCCAGGAAAGGGAAGCCCTCGCGCTTGGGGATGTTGATCCAGTAATGCTGAGCGGTCACGCGCTGTTTGAGCGCGAGCACCAGCACCACCGCCCCCATCGAGGTGAGGCGGTCCAGGCCGGCGGCGTAAGCTGCGGGCAGCGCGGGCGCGCACTCCCGCAACGTCGCCGGAGAACAAGTCGCCAGCACGCGGTCGTGTGTCACGTCGCCTGCGGCCAGTTCCAGGCGGATGCGGCCATCGGGAGTGGAATGCACACCGCGCACGGGCGTTTCCAGGCGGAGCTCGCCATCTCCGGCGCGCACCTTATCTGCCAGATCGTCCCAAATCCCCTGGAAGCCGCCGACAAAAGTACCCAACTTCGGCGTGCGCTTGGCCAACCGCGCCCAGAACCACGCCATGTTCACGTCCCGGTAATATTTGCCGAACTTCCCCTCCAACAGCGGGAGCCACAATATCTCGTAGGCGCGCTGTCCCAAAACCTTAGCCAGCCACGCATCGGCGGTGACGCGCTCAAACGGCTTCCAAAAGGGATTGTAACGCACGAAAGCCGCCACCATCCCGAAGCGCACGCGATCCACGAAAGGCAGCGGCTTGAAAGCCAACACGCGCAGCGGACTATCTAACGGGTAGATTCCGCCGTGATGGTAGATGGAGGTCGTGGGGCGGGGGAAGAAAATCCGGTCGCCCAGGCCCAGTTCCTTGACGAAGTTGATGATGTCCTTATCGGTGGCGAAGATGTGATGGTAGAACCGCTCCAACGGCCACTCCCAGGACTCATCCTTGAAACCGGCAGCCACCCCGCCC
>JAUWHU010000424.1 GCA_030605705.1 Thermoflexia bacterium
GCCCTTCGTGACCGTCACGCGGTTGGACGGTGCGTTAGGTCTGGACTCGGCGGAAGCGAGCGCTATCAGCGGCGGCCTCTGCGGCCTGACCAAAACGCTGGCCCTGGAATGGCCCGACGTCTTCTGCCGCGTTGTGGATATCAGCCCGACCTTCGAAGCCGCGCAGACCGTCCGCGCGCTCCTGGCGGAATTGCACGATCCCAACCGGCGTCTCGTCGAGGTGGGGTACGGCGCACAGGGGCGCACCACCATTGTCACCCAAACGGAGCGTCTATGAACACCACCGCAGCCCCCAACAAACATACCACCTTCCTGGTGAGCGGCGGCGCCAAGGGCATCACGGCGCGCTGCGTCATCGAACTGGCGCGACGCCACAAATGCCATTTCGTACTGCTGGGCCGCTCGGAGATCGTAGAACCGGAACCGGACTGGGCAACTGGCGCGGAAGACGAACGTGCATTGAAGCAACAAGCACTACAGTCCGTGCTGGCCCACGGCGAGAAGCCCAAGCCCATTGTACTGCAGCGGATGGCGTGGCGCGTGCTTTCCAGCCGTGAGATTCGGCGCACACTGGACGCGGTCAAAGCCGCGGGCGGCACGGCGCGCTACCTCAGCGTTGACGTGACCGACCGTGACGCGCTGCAAACCGCGTTGGCTCCGGTGCGCGAGGAGATCACGGGCATCATCCACGGCGCGGGCGCAATCGCCGACAAATTGATCGAGGCGAAGACCGAGGCGGACTTCGACAAAGTCTACGACGTCAAAGTCGGCGGGCTGTTGAACCTGCTGGCTTGCATTCCGCCCGCCCACCTGGAACATCTTGTCCTCTTCTCCTCCGTGGCCGGTTTCTACGGCAACGTGGGCCAAAGCGACTACGCCCTGGCGAACGAGATCCTGGACAAGACCGCCCACCTGCTCCCACGCCGCCATCCCCACTGCCGTGTCCTGGCGATCAACTGGGGGCCGTGGGACGGCGGGATGGTGACGCCCGCGCTCAAGCGCGTGCTGACCAGCCGTGGCATTGACGTGATCCCCATTGACGTGGGGACAGCTCTGCTGGCTGACGAACTCGCCGGCGACGGCGCCACCCAGGTCGTCGTGGGCAGCCCGCTGGCAGCGCCGGCCCGCGAGCCGGAAGATACACTGCGCACCTATCGCATACGCCGCCGCCTCACGCTGGCGGATAACCCCTTCCTGCGCGATCACGTCATCGGCGGGCACGCCGTGCTACCGACCGTCTGCGCCGTCGCGTGGATGGCCAACGCCTGCGAGCAACTAACGCCCGGCTACACCTTCTTCCGTTCCGAGAACTACAAGGCGCTCAAGGGCGTCGTCTTCGATGAAACCCTGGCCGACGTCTACACGCTGGAGCTGCAAGAGATCGCCAAGGACAGCGACGCCATCACCTTCAAGGGGCTGATTCGGAGCGAGAGCGCCGGGGGCAAGCCGCGCTACCACTACAGTGCGCGCATCACGTTGATGCGCGAGCTACCCGACGCCCCAACCTTCGCCGGTTTCAACGTTACTGCCTCCCAGCCCCGTGACGGCGCGACACTCTACACCGACAACACCCTATTTCATGGCCCCTCCTTCCAAGGCGTGGATCGCGTGCTCAATTTCGGCCCGGAGACGCTGACGCTGCGCTGCCACGCGCCGCAGGTCAACCCCGAAACGCAGGGTCAGTTCCCCATCCAGACGCTCAACCCGTTCCTGACGGACGTGCAATTGCAGAGCCTCTTGATCTGGGCGAAACAGACCTACGGCTATGGTGGGCTGCCGATGCACATCCAACAAGGCGAGCAGTACAGCATACCCGGCGCCGGCGACGTGACCTACGCTTCGCTGCGCGTACAAACCAGCAGCAAACATCGCCTCGTGGCCGATGTCATCACCCATGATGAGAAGGGGCTTGTGTACAGCCGTGTCACCGGCGCGGAGATCACTCTGAGTCCACGGCTGAACGCGCTGTTTGCGCAGAATCACCTTGATGAGTCTACTGAAAAAACCAAGAATTCACCACAGAGGACACAGAGAGCACAGAGATTTTAAACTTGACCTTGAGAAAATTAATTTTTTGATGTGTGAAGTAGAATTTTCTTAAACCAAACAGCAAATTTTCTCCATCTTCTCCGTTTATGGGCACTGCCTGCCCATACTACGCTCTGTGTCTCTGTGGTGAGAATGGCCTTTTTTCGGGGGAGCCTTTGATGAACAGGAAGTCTATGAATAACGATGTAGCGATCCTGGGGATGGACGCTCATTACGGCCCCTGGGACAGTTTGGAAGCGTTCGCGCGGGCGGTGTACGCGGGCCAAACGCTGGCGGTAGCACGTCAAACGCCACTCTCCACCGCGGAACTGGCGTTGCGCGTGGCGGATAACGCGCTCTGCGATGCTGATGTAGCACGCGGCGCGCGCGTCAGCGTCTTCGTCTGCGCTGCCGCTGGCGCGCAGATCGCCCGACAGATCGCGGAACTATGGCGCTTCTCCGGGGCGCAAACCGGCTTCCCGGAGCAAGAAACGGCGGTCTTCACGGCGTTGCGGCAAGCGCAGCAGACGCTCACCGCCGGAGATGCGGCGGCGGTCGTGCTCGTGGCGATGGACGCTGCCGGCGCAGGCGCGATCGTGCTCACTCGCGCCGATGCGGTGAACGCGGAGCGCGTTTATGCCCTCATCGCCGCAGCCGGCATCCCTGCCGCCCACGTCGCTCTCCTGGTGAGCAACACGCCCGCGCTGCCAGATACCCTGCTCGACGCCTACCGTACTCCCGGTGCCGAGCTCACCTGCGCGCTGAGTCACGGCGCACCTTCGGCGCTGGCATCGCTCATCAAGACGACGCTCAGCCTCCACCGGCGCACGCTTCCGGCGTTCCCCGCGTGGGAAGGGCCACAGGATCCCGCGCGCTGGCAAGACACCCCCTTCTACGTCGTACCGGAATCACGCGCGTGGTTCCGTGATCCGGCGGTCGAAAAGCGCTATGCAGCATTGCACTACCGCGACCGGGACGGCGCCGAGACCCAGCTGCTCCTTGCGGAAGCTAGCCCCTGGCGCGACGGCCAGCGCGTCCACACCCAACTGGGCGAAACCGCTTTCTATCTGTTGCCGCTGGCGGCGGATTGCCGGGAATCGCTCCTGGCGGATTTGTAAGCACTGCGCCAGCGACTCGAAACCGCGACCGACCTCGACGCGCTGGCACAGCAGACACTCGCCGCAGCCGCCGCGCGCGCCACAGCGCGCTACGTGCTCGCCCTGGTGGGCCATGACCGCGACGAGCTCCTCAATGAGCTCAGCTTTGCCTGCGATGGCGTCGCCAAAGCCTTCGAGCAGGGACATCCGTGGTCAACGCCGCGTGGTAGCTACTTCACCGCGCAGCCTCTGGGCGGCGAAGGCGTCGCCTTCGTCTATCCGGGCGCGTTCAACTCCTACCTCAACCTGGGGCGCGATCTGCTCCAGCACTTCCCCGATCTGCACGAGCGCCTGGCCAACTTCATCTCCAATCCGGGGCGCGCTGTGGCGGACCGTCTGCTCTATCCACGCAGCCTGTACCCGCTCAACGCGGCAATGTTGCCAGAGCGCGCGGTAGCGCTGGCGGGCAATCCCACAGCGATGATCGAATCCGGCACGACCTTCGCGATGCTTTACACGGGGCTGATCCGTGACACTTTCGGCGTGCAGCCGCGGTCCGCGCTGGGCTATAGCCTGGGCGAGATCAGTATGCTGTGGGCTGCAGGTGTGTGGAACAGCGGCGACATGATCAGTGAAGCGTGGCACCGCTCCCCCCTG
>JAUWHU010000018.1 GCA_030605705.1 Thermoflexia bacterium
ATCACTCTTCCCCGCGTTCAAAGAACTCCCGCCCGCCCGGCAGTTCGAGGACGACCTGCTACCCACGGCGGTGGAAATTCTGATGCTGGAGAACCGCGGCTCCATCTCGCTGCTCCAGCGCCGGCTGCGCATCGGCTACACGCGCTCCGCCCGGCTGGTGGATACGATGACCGACATGGGCATCGTCACCCCGAATGTGGAAAAGGGACAATCGCGCGGCGTGAATCGAGCCGTCGCCGATGCTTTCCTCCAATCGCTGCAGCAAGGGGATGATGACACGCTATGATCGCTCACCTACACCGCGACGCCTTCTCCGAAGTCTACACCTACCGCTACCGTCTGACCGACCCGGACGGGAAACTCCTGTTGGAAGTCACCTGGCCCGCGTTGAGCCTGACCGAGCGACCCGCGACACTCTTCTTCAACAACGCGCCGGACGGGCAGCGACTGGCGCACCTGGACTGGGAGGAACGCGGCTGGTGGTTGGGCGACCGCTTTCACCTGTTCCTGGAAGGGCGAAAGAATGCCCTGGCCGTGGTGGATGAACATTGGCGGATCGTAGATCGCATCTTGCTGCACCTGCCGCGTTACCGCGTCACCTTAGCCAATGGAAATCGCCTGAAGGTGCAGGGAAGCCGTTACAGCCGCAGCTTCTACGAGATCTTCGTGCTACCGGCCCAGAGCGAGACGGAGGAAGAGGCAGGGACCTGGTTGGGGGAGATCACCCACCCGCCGGCGGGGCCGACGTACATCCTGCGCACCGAATCGCCGCTGCTGACGGAGACCCCCCTGCTCCTGGTCGCCATCGTCACCATCGTTGACCTGTGGGGACTACAACGGGAATAGAGTTGTTCCTCAATAAAAACGATGAGCTTTTGGACACGGATGTCACGGATCAACACGGATTTCTCCTTGTTTTTCACAAAAATATCCGTGTAATCCGTGAAAATCCGCGTCCAATTTCTGGTTTCGTTTATTCGGGAACAACTCTAATAGCCATCAGGCACAACGTATCATCTCAATATTCCGGGGGAGCTCGGGCCGGCCGCAGGTCAGCAGACCTGCATGTCTGCGATCTCCTGACCGTGCCCGTCTATGGAAAAACTCTGTGGTGAGTTTCTTTTTTGGTTCTGGTTTGTCCAGGTTAGGAGAACCTCTTGGCACTAAAAACAGAATCCAACATCCCGTTTGATCAAGTACGTGCCTGGCTCTTCGACCTCGACGGCACGCTGATGGACACCGACGACCAGTCCGTGGAAGCGCTGGCCCGGCGGCTGGGTTTCCTGGGCGAACGCCGCGCCCGGCGGCTGGCCCGCCGCGCGGTGATGTTCGGTGAAACGCCCCTGAACGCCGCCGCTACAACGCTGGACGCGCTGGGGTTAGATACGCTGGTCTTTTCCAGGGAAAAACGCCTCCACGGGACCACCCCCTACGATTTCCGTATCATGGCAGGAGTAAAGCCGCTACTCACCACTCTCGCCGGGCGTTTGCCCCTGGCCGTGGTCTCCACCCGCTCCGCAGCAGCCTCACGCGCTTTTCTGGCCCAACACGACCTGTCCGGCCTGTTCACGGTCGTGGTGACGCGGGAGAGCACTCCCCGGCTCAAGCCGCATCCCGCGCCGGTGCGCTTCGCGGCGCAGGCGTTGGGCGTTCCGGTGGAAGCGTGTGTCATGGTGGGGGATACGCCGCCGGACATCCGCGCAGCGCGACGCGCCGGAGCCTGGGCGGTGGGCGTCCTCTGCGGCTTCGGTGAGGAACGCGAACTGCGTCGGGCCGGCGCGCACCTGATATTGTCCTCCACGGCAGACCTGTTGCCGTTGCTCTCCTCACTCCTCCTCCCTAACTCCTAACTCCTCCACTCCTAACCCTCTTCACCTCCGAAAAGCTGCTGCCACAGCGCCAAATCCTCGGCAGATAGCTCGCCATCCTTGTCTGTCTCTTCCAGGGGCCGGTGTTGAGCCGGCTGCGGATGGCGACGGGGGGATTCTCTGCGCTTCGGGGATTCACTGCCCGGAGCCGAGGGCGGTTCCGGGAAAATGCTCTGCCAGGCGGCGAGGTCTTCCGCCGGGAGCTGCTCTGGATTTTCCTTAGCGATGGTGAGCTGCCCTTGCCGGCGACGGGAGCGCGCCTTGCGCGGCATCGCTTCCCGGCGCGGGGCCGCAGGCTCCGGCACATCGTGGAACACATTGAGCCACTCCGCCACCTCCGCCTCCGAGACGTCCGCCGGTTTCTCCGGGGCCTTACGCGCTCCAGGAGCGGCATCCCGTGACGACGGGAGCGGCCTGCCGAGCTGCTCCGCAATAGTGCGGCCGCGCGGCGCGGGCCGCTGGCGTGGAGGAGGCGGCTGCGCCTCACGCCGGCCGGCGGGCGGCGGCTTCTGGGGGGCAGGCTCCGCTGCGTCTCCGAAGACCTTGAGCCACTCCGTCACCTCCGCCGGAGCAACCCGCTCCGGTTTTTCGTAGGGCGCGCGCGGAGCTGGCGCAAGTCGCGCCGCAAACTCCTGCGAAGTCAATACGCGCGCGCCCGCTCGCCGGGCGGCGTCCAACACCTCGTGGTCGGAGGAGACCACCGTCCAGTTGGGCGCATCCCGCAGGCGACGCAGCCGCTCCATGATGATGCGGTCGGCGATCGTATGCTCCCGCGCGGCGAAGACCACTTCCAGCCCGCCGCCGGAAAGCGTGCGCGAAAGTCCGCCCGTCACGCCGCCATCGAAGACGATGGTAGCCTTGCGCCGCTCGTGCCCGGCCCAGGCCCGCAACTTCAAGACCAGTTTGGCCTCGTCGTCCGGGTCGTCCAGATCAATATCCGGCAACGCCGCGATCAGATTGTGTCCATCAATTAGAAAAGGCATATAACTCCGAAAATAGCGTCTCAGCGTTTTAGCGTCTCAGCGACTGTGCGCTCGACTTCGTGAGACGATGACTGGTTGACTTTCAACTTCCGACTTTCAACTTGTAACTTGCAACTCGTAACCTCAATCGTACCCCTGATGGAAGAATGTACAAGCGCCGGTTGCGACTTATCCACCTGAGATTATAATAAGAAACGCGATTCGGCTTTCTTCCGAGGCCTTCTCTAGCTGTGGCCGGTCTCTGACCGAGCCACTTCTGGGATTTGTGTACACAATTTGCGCTAGCGGGCACGGTCAGGAGTGCTGTCTGGGTAGTTACGAGGTTTCTTGATTTTCTCTGTGCTCTCTGTGCCTCAGTGGTGAGAAGTGTCTGGCTCTCAGTAGTAAGAAATGCCTAGCACGGCGCAACTACTGCATCAAACATAACCAAAGGAGTATCTCATGTCGAATAAAAAATCTGACCTTCCGGCAACCCCCGAACAAGTAGGCACAATAGTGGGTTGGCTCAAAGATTTCTTCCGCCAGTTCCAACTGGCCTGGCGGCTGTTGCTGGATTCGCGCATTCCGGTGGTGATCAAAGTGATCCCTTTCGGCACTTTTGCCTACATGATCTCTCCCATAGACCTGGTTCCCGATGCGATCCTGGGATTCGGCCAGGTGGATGATCTCATGGTCCTGCTCCTGGGCCTCAAAATGTTCATTGAACTCTGCCCGCCAGACATCGTGGCGGAGCATGAGGCCGCTATCATCGGGCAGTCAGGCGTCTGGACGCCGCCCGAAGAGACCGTGATTGACGTAAAACCCCAAACCCCATCTGAGGAGGAAAAACGTTGAAACCCTTAGTCGAATGTGTGCCAAATTTCAGTGAGGGCCGCCGGCCCGAAGTCGTGAAAGCCATCGTTGCGGCGATGCGCGCCGTGCCTGAAGTGCGCGTATTGGATGCGGAGTCGGACGCCGACCACAACCGCTCCGTCGTGACGTTGATCGGGCCGCCCGTCGCCGTGGCGG
>JAUWHU010000200.1 GCA_030605705.1 Thermoflexia bacterium
CGAGCGGGGTGAGGTGCGCGATAACGCCTCCCCGGAACTGGCTCGCATCCGCCGGGAGCAACGCAAGTCGCAGGATCGTGTCCAGGAACGGTTGCGACGAATGGTGACCTCGCCTGACGTAGCGCGTTATCTTCAAGATAACGTGATCACCCGGCGTGAGGGTCGCTACGTCATCCCGGTGAAGGCCGACTTCAAGGGCAAAGTGCCGGGTATCGTCCACGACCGTTCTTCCAGTGGGGTGACACTGTTCATGGAGCCGTTGTCTGTCGTGAGACTCAACAACGCCCTGCGGGAGTTCAAACTGGCCGAGAGGGAGGAAGTCACCCGCCTGCTGGCGACGCTGACCCGGCAGGTGGCGACGGCAGCGGAGGAGCTGGCGGCGACGGTGACAGCGCTGGCCGAGCTGGACCTGATCTGCGCCAAAGCGCGTTACGCCGAGGAACTCGCGGCCAGCCAACCGGAGCTCTTGCCGCTTCCCGCCCAACCACCCGCGCCCCGTGATGACAACCTGCACGGCGGAGCCATCGTCCGCTTGCGCGAGGCCCGCCATCCGCTACTGGATCCGGAGCAGGTCATACCGGTAGATGCCGTCCTTGACGCCGAGACGCACGCTCTCATCATCACCGGCCCGAACACCGGCGGCAAAACGGTGACGCTGAAAACGGTGGGGCTGCTGACGCTCATGGCCCAGGCCGGGATGCACATCCCCGTCGCGCCTGGCTCGGCGCTCTCCTACTTCGAGGCCGTCTACGCGGACATCGGCGACGAACAATCCATCGAGCAAAGCCTCTCGACCTTCTCGTCACACCTGGGGAACATCATGTCATTCTTTAACCAGGTGGATCACCGTTCTCTGGTGTTGTTGGATGAACTAGGGGCCGGCACCGATCCGACGGAAGGTGCTGCGCTGGCCCGCGCCTTGATGGGCGCGCTGCGCCAACGCCGGGCTACCATCCTCGTGGCTACCCACTATCCCGACCTGAAGCTCTACGCTCACAACACCCCCGGCGTCCGTAACGCCTCGTTAGAATTCGATGTTGAGACGCTAAGGCCGACTTTCCACCTCACCATTGGCTTGCCGGGGCGCTCCAATGCTTTCGCCATTGCCCGGCGACTGGGTATCCCGGAGCCGGTGGTGAAGGCAGCACAGGGGATGGTCTCTGGCGAGGCCTTGAGCGCCGAAGATATGCTGACGGATCTGCACCGCTTGCGTCTCCAAACGGTGCGCGCCCGCGACGAAGCGCGTCAGGCGCGACAGGACGCCGAGAAAGAGACCGCCGCCCTGCGTGAGCGGCTCCAGGGTATCGCAGAGGAACGACGGGAGATACTGGCTCAAGCAGAAGCGGAAGCGCGGGCTGAAGTTGAACATCTGCAAGCGGAGATCGCAGCCCTGCGACGGCGTTTGCTCACCGTGCCGGCTCCCGAGTTGCAAGAAATTTTGGATGAGGTCGAAGCGGAGCTGGAGGACGTGGCTGAAGATATCCCCACCCCGGCGCCTCTCGTGGAGACGTTACTCCCCTTGCCGGAGCATCCCGTAGGAACGCCCCGGCCCGGCGACACGGTCCGCGTCACCACGCTGGGGATGGAAGGGGTGTTGGTAAACCTGGCAGGGGAAGAAGCGCTGGTGCAGGCCGGCGCGCTGCGCACCCGCGTCTCCCTGGAATCCTTAGAACTGCTCCGGCGCGGACAGTCGCCTGCGCCTGCAGCTCCCACGTCCCGGCAGCGACCGTGCGCTGCTTCTCCCGGCAGCCAGATTGACCTGCGGGGGCAGACAGTCGAGGAGGCTCTGCAGAGCCTGGATCACTACTTAGACGCTGCTGCAATGGCGAATCTTCCCTGGGTGCGGATCATTCACGGGAAGGGCACCGGCACGCTGCGGCGCGAAGTGTGCGACTTTCTGCGTACCCATCCTCTCGTCGTCTCCTACCAATTGGCGGAGGAGCGCGAGGGGGGAGCCGGCGTGACGGTGGCAAAACTGATCACGGTGTAGTCAGCCCGGCAGAAGTGTGGGAGTGCGGGGGTGCGGAGGTGCGGGGGTGTGGGAGTGCGGGGGTGTGGGAGTGTGGGAGTGGCGGCAAAACTGATCGCGGTGCAGTCAGTCCAACAGAAGCTCGATTTAGAAATCGCGGCTACTTTTCAGTCATTAGAGTTGTTTCTGAATAAACGAAACCAGAAATTGGACGCGGATTTTCACGGATTACACGGATGACTACTGAGAAACACCTTATCAACCCCCACCCCCCTTCTCCCTAAAAGGGCCGGCATGTTTCTTACCGAATGAATAATTTTTCATCCCGCAAAATTATGGGTTGCTCCCCTGAAAAAAGGTCATTCTCACCACAGAGACACAGAGGACACGGAGAAGATGGAGAAAATTTGATGTTTGGTTTAAGAAAATTACACTTTGCACGTCAAAAGGTTAATTTTTTCAAGATCAAGTTTAAAATCTCTGAGCTCTCTGTGCCTCTGTGGTGAATTTCCTAGTTTTTTCAGTAGACTCAGTAAAGAACTCCAATGTACCCGCGCTCGGACGTGAGGTGATTTGCCAAATCGCTCTATCGCAACAACCTGAGGCAATCTCTTTGTAAGTGATACATTTCTCCTCCATTTTCGTTTGTGCCAGCACCACCATTGGGCTATAATTAAGAGAGAGTGAGCATATTTATTTGAAGAGACTAGCGAACTGACTTTCATGAGCTAGAAAAAGGGAGGGATTGATTATGTACACGGGATTGAATCAGGCGCAGCAAGGATTCGATGAGGTTATGGATCAAGCGTTGGTGGGCGATGATGTGGTCGTGGAACGCCATGGTGCTCCCTGGGTAGTGGTCATCAAGTTCCGTCGCTATCAGCAACTGTTGGAGACAGAGCGCGAACTGTTGCACAGTCGCCTGCAACAGGCATCGGCGGCAGCTTCAGCACGGGCAGCCCATCTGGACGAAGCACAGGTAGATGACCTTATCGAGCGAGCTCGGAGCGAGGCGTACGAGGAGCGTCAATCGGTATGATCCGTGTCGTCATAGATACCAGCGTACTCATACGCTATCTGATCAAACCCAGCGCAGCAATTCGCCGCCTGATGGAGAATCTGTGGCTCAACGATGATGTGGTGATGATATCATCGCCGGAACTCATCGCGGAGTTGGAGGATGTGCTAGCGCGAGATTACATTCGCCGGTTAATCCGGCCGGAGGAAGGAAAGGCGTTGCTCGATGCTATTCGGGCTACGGCGGAAATACTACCCTCCTTGGGTGAGTCGCCGGCCTACACCCGCGACCCCAAGGATGATAAATTCGTAGCCTGTGCTGTCATTGGGCAGGCGTCGTATGTCATCACGGTGGACAAGGACATTCTGGTGCTGGAGAGGCTGGGAGATTTGCAAATGATCACGCCCTACGACTTTGTGGAGCGCCGGCGCAGCGGTGCATTCCTGAACAGTTACGCGCCTGAAGATGAAGGGTTGTATGATGACTATCCATCCCGGTGATCTCTTCGTAAAAAATAACTCAAATCGGGAGGCAGCAAATGTTGACACGTACAAAGGTATTCAGTTTGACCATAGCAGCACTGTTGGTGTTGACGTTGGCGCCCGGCCCGGCGACGGCGGGCGCGCCCGTGAGAGGGCCTGCTTTAGCCGCTGCCCCGACCACGCGCGCCGTTGAACATGAACCCTTCTCGTTCCCAGCGGGAGAAGGGCCGGGGGTGAGTGCCACCACCGACGCGGAAAACGTGGAATTTGTGGGCCACATCGGCGGTCCCACCCACGCTGTAGCCGTGCAGGGGG
>JAUWHU010000490.1 GCA_030605705.1 Thermoflexia bacterium
CATCGCCTTGTCAAAGGCCCGCGTGTCCATGGCCAGGTAATACACGTGCAGGGCCATCGTCCGCCCCCCGGAAAGGAGCGAGGTGGGTATCCTGTGGCTCCCACCCAACGTGACGTAGAAAACTGCCGTTTCGCTCACCACCCGGCCAACGCTGAGCACGACGCTGGTGACAATCCCCGGCGAGGCCGCCGGCAGGACCACCCCCCAGATCATTTGCCATTGGGTTGTCCCCAGAGCCAGACTGCCCTCGCGGTAGGAACGGGGCACGGCGCGCAGGGACTCCTCGGTGGCGCGGATAATAAGGGGCAGGATGAGACACGCTCCGGCCAGCCCCGCCGAGAGGAGGGAGAAGCCGAAGCGCATCGTTGTCACGAACAGGGCATAGCCGAAAAGCCCGAAGATGATGGAAGGCACCCCGGCCAGTGTCTCCACCCCGAAGCGGGCCAGGCCCACCAATCGGGAGACCAATTCCCCTCTGCCTTGCGTTTCGCCGGCGTACTCCACCAGATATACCGCCGCGCCCACGCCCAGCGGAGTGGCGATGGTGATGGTCAGCAGGGCCAGGTAAAAGGTAGTGACGATGGTGGTGGAGATGCCCCCCTCGCCGGAAAGCCCGCCCCGGGGAGCGGTCAGTAGGAAGTCGAGGCTGAGCACTTGCGCGCCCTGCGCGACGACGTAGCCTACCACCGCCAGGAGCGCGCCCACGGCCACCAGCCCGGCCAACCAAAGGAGAGCGAAGATCGCCTTCTGGGTCAGGTGACGGCTGGCGAGATTTGACCTCACTGGTGATACAGCTCTCTCTGCGAAGAGCCAGCTGCTGATTGAATGTGCGCTCATTTTGCTCTCCCCCGTATCAAGATGTGGGCCGCGCTATTAACGATCATGATCAGCACAAAGAGCACCACCCCGGTGGCGAAGAGCGCGCTTTCATGCAGGCCCGTGGCGTAGTTGATCTCCACGGCGATGTTGCCGGTGAGCGTGCGGGCCTGGCTGAGGAAGAGAGTCGCGGGGTTGGGGGCCAGTGCGCGGGGGACGATGACCGAGTTGCCGATGACCATGATCATGGCCATCGTCTCGCCCAGGGCGCGGCCCACTCCCAGGATGATGGCGGCGACGATGCCGGAACGAGCGGCGGGCAGCGTCACGCTCACGATGGTTTGCCAGCGGGTAGCCCCCAGCGCCAGCGAGCCTTCCCTGTAATCACGGGGTACGGCGCGGATGGCGTCCTCGGCGATGTTGGTGATGGTAGGCAAGATCATCACCGCCAGGACGATGGAGGCCGAGAGCAGCCCAAAGCCGGTGTTACCGGGGATGGGGATTTGCCGCACCAGCGGCACCAGCACCACCAGGCCAAAGAGGCCATAGACCACCGAGGGGATGCCGGCC
Organism: Thermoflexia bacterium; assembly: GCA_030605705.1. Classification (GTDB taxonomy): domain Bacteria; phylum Chloroflexota; class Anaerolineae; order B4-G1; family SLSP01; genus JAUWHU01. The sequence continues at coordinate 1,387 of JAUWHU010000490.1, forward strand.
AGGAGTTCCACCGCCGGGCGCACGATGGCCCGCACTCCGGCTGGGGCCACCTCGGCCAGGAAGACGGCGCAGCCTAGCGCCAGGGGCACGCCCAGGATCATGGCCCCGATGGTGACGAGGACCGAACCGGCGATCATCGCCAGCAGGCCAAACTCCTCCCGTCCAGGCCGCCAGATGCGGCTCGTCAGCAGGCTGTTCAGGCCGATTTCCCGCAGGGCCGGCAGTCCCTCGCGCAGGGTGAAGAGGATGATGAGGAAGACGATGAAGATGGAGGTCAAGGCGCTGAGGAACAGGAGGTACCTGACGCTGCGATCAACGACGTATCTTATGGGCATGGTCTTGTTGTACCTGCGTGATAAGTGTTGCGTGTTGCGAGATACGGAACACGCAACACGCTGTTTCACGTTTCACTTGACGGCGATGTACCCTTCTTCAACAACAATCTTCTGCCCCTCAACGCTGAAGATAAAGTCCAGCCAGGCCTTGACCGCGCCGGCAGGCTCTCCCTTGGTCAGCAGATTGAGCGGCCGCACGATGGGGTAGTCGCCGCTGGCCGCGTTTGCTTCCGTGGCTTCCACGCCGTCAATGGCCAGCATCTTCACGCTCTCGTCCAGGTAGCCGAAGGAGAGGAAAGCGATGGAGTCGGGCGTGGTAGCCACCGTCGTGCGCACCGCGCCGTTCGAGGGCTGCAAGATGGCCGTGTCCACGATGGGTGGACCTTCCTTGCCCATCACCATCTCCTCGAAGGCGGCGCGGGTGCCGGAGCCTTCCTCGCGGGAGACGACCACGATGAGCTTGTCCGGGCCGCCGACCTCGTTCCAGTTGCTGAGCTCCCCGGCAAAGATGTCCCGCACCTGGTCTTTGGTCAGCCCATTCACGGGCGCATCGGGGTGGGCGACGATGGCGATGCCGTCGCGGGCGATAGTGTGTATCACCAGGTCGGGGAACTCCTGCAATTCAGACTCTTTGACCTCGCGGGAGGCCGCGCCCACGTCCACCGTTCCTTCCCCGGCCGACTTGACGCCGACGCTGGAGCCGCCGCCCTGGACGGTGATCTCGACCTCGGGGTGCTGGGCGCTGAACGCCTCGGCCAGTTTCTCCGCCAGCGGCTGTACCGTCGTCGAGCCGGCCTCCGTGATCTCGCCCGATAATCCAATCCCGTCCGTCGTTTCCGTGGGCGTTGTCGTCGGAGTGGACTGGCAGCCCACGACCGTCGCCAGCATT
>JAUWHU010000463.1 GCA_030605705.1 Thermoflexia bacterium
CCTGCCACTGGCGGTGGAAGCGGCCTGTGCAGTGGCGCGCTGGCGCTGGCGGCGCTCAGCTTGCTCATCGGGATGTTAGCACTGCGACGTTAGCGGATATACGCGACAAACCCGGGCGGGGCGCGTATCCTGTCCGGATTCGTGTGTCTTCTCAAAAAGTGGGGGCAAATCATGGGGCGCAGCAAAAATCAGCCACGAATTACACGAATTAACACGAAAAAGAGAGAAAAATTAGTGAAATTCGTGTAATTCGTGGCAGAAAAAAAACAAGATCGGCTCGAGACGCCCTGGAATATTGAGATGATACGGGTTCGTCTACGACTCGCCGTACCGCACGCGCAACGTCCCGGCACCGGACAGACGAATTTTGAAGGCCCAGACGCCACGAGCCACGGCGCGAATGGCTTCCTGCGATAACGGTTCGCCGTCGAGGGTGGCTTCCTGCGGGGCTGCGGGCAATGCCAGCCAGACCTCACCTGTGGCGACGCGGCCCAGCTGCAGCGTCAGAGTGACGCCGTGCGCCTGCACCTCCCAGGCCGTGACCTCACCGCCCTGGGAAATGTGGTAGGTCGTGGCGACCAGCTGCGGCCCGCGCTGCACCGGACGCAGGCTCAACAGGACACCGCCATGCGGTGGCAAGGTGAACTTCGGCAGGGGCGCGCCGCTCTCCAGGCGGAGGTAACGGCGGTTCCAGAAATCCACGATATGATAATCCTGCCGCACATCGAAGTCGGGCAGTCGCCGGGGTAACTCACGCTCCACCGGCTCATCTCCCCAGTTGAACAATCCCACCAGCTGCCAGTTTCCCCACGGGCGGGCCACCGGCGCCATCATTTCTGTAGGCCACTTCCGCCGGAAAAGGTCTAACACATCCGTACCTTCAACCAGCGGAGGCAGCAAGGCCGCCGCGACCGCCCTCCGCTCTGGGGAGAGTTTGGAGAGGTCATCGGAGAGCACCAAAAGGCCCCCCGAAAGGGCCAACAACGTCGCCTGGGCCAGAACCTCAACGCCGGTGAGGGAGGTCTGAGTGTCCCGCACCATCAAATTGTCGGGATCGTTGCTCCACCAACGGCCCTGCATCCAGGCCCGGCTCATCACATTATGCAGGCTGTTACGCAGGCTGGGGAACTCAGGGTTCTTGCGAAAAGGCCGCTTCACGCCGCAGACTTCCGGCTCCCAACCCGGCGCGGTATCCGGCCCGATGCGCATGGCATCCACCAAACCGATGGCAGGCCCCAGCGGCGCGCCGCAGCCCACCAGGTAGGTCTCCTCCCCGGCCGCTTCGCGGATGATGTGCAGGGCGTGACGGTAAGCCTGGGCGCGGGTCATGTAGGGATCGTGCCGCCGGCCCGGCAAAGCCCCCGCGTACATGAAATCCAGCTTGAGATACGAGTAACCCCACTCTTTCACAGCGGTCTCGATCAGACGCCGCAGGTGCTCCTCCACGCCCGGATGGGTGGGGTCAAGCGCCTTGCCGATGAAGCGGTGCGCCAGCAGCCCGGCGGAGACCGGTCGCCCGCGCCGGTCACGCAACAGCCAATCCGGGTGCTCCGTAGCCAGTCGTGACCGGGGATGAACGGTGAGCGGCCCCAGCCACAAGCCGGGCATGAGACCAGATCCCCTGACGCGCTGCGCCAGCCACTCCAGCGAATGGGGAAAACGCTCGTTGCGTTCTGTCCAGTCACCCCAGGTAGACTCGAAGCCCTGATCCAGCTGCAGCACCTGCAAGGGGAGCTCATCGGCCAGCAGCGCCGCTGTGGCGAGATTGCCCATCATATCCGACTCGGCCACCTTGTCCCAGAAAATGTACCACGAGGACCATCCCACGGGAGCGGGGCGGGGTCGAGTCACCCCCATCTGGCGGGCGACGGCATAAGCGTACTGCGCCAGGGGATCCCGCCACGCCGCCGAAGAGGCGGAAGCCGGCCGGGGGTCGGCAATATCGGGGAACGATACCCACTCCAGGTAAAACCACTCGGAGGTCGCGGTCTCGCCCGCCGCCAGCGGCACGTCATCCCCCTGGGATTGGAGCATGAGCTCCAGATGATTAGGGCGCAGATCCGCCCACACTTGCACGAACTGGTCCGCCAGAGAAGCGGCTCCCGCCACCAGCGCCTCGCGGGAGGTCACCAACGCGCCGACCGACTCGCTCCAGAAACGTCCCAGCCGACCGGCCCAGGGTGTCGCAGCATTGTGCATCAGCGGGCCGCTCAACATCCGCAGGGGCAGGGAGGGACGGTAATCGCGCCCGTTGGCCGGCAGAAAACCCGCCGCCGACCAGGATTGCCAGCCATTGCGATAGAACCCGGTCGGCTGAGTGGTGGGTTGCAGCGCGCCAGGGAGGGTGCGGAAGAAGAATCGCCGTAGCCGGACAGGGTGCGGCCCCTTGTTGATCACCCGCAAGCGGAACAGGACGAAGGGGCGGGCAGGGTAAACCCGCACCTGCACAGAGAGCACCAGGCCCTGGCGTTCCTGATAATGGAGCTGTATTTCCTCGGCCGGGCCGTGGGCATCCTGCAGCGTTTGCTGATCTTCCCAGGCGCAGGCGACTTCAGAGGTAGTGACGCACAACCGGCGGCGGCCTCGCAGCACCTCCACGCCCAATATCCCGGCCAACGAGCGGCCGGGGCTTGCGAGGCGCAAGGCCCCGGAGCTCGCCTCCCAAGACACATCGAAAGAAGGGCTTTGGAGTAGCGACGTCGTCATAAGGTCCCCCTCGCGAATTGGCGAATGAAGAAAATGAACAAATGGCAAATGGCAAATGGCAGACCATGCCCTAGCTGTGGCCGGTCTCAGTGGGGCCTGCTGCCCCACACAACGCGCCCGCGCCACGACCCAGAATAGCCAGGTTGCCTTAAAACACAATCCGCCGCCCCCCGATTCTCCACTCTCTATCTCCATTCTCTCCTCTATCTCTATCTCCATTC
>JAUWHU010000206.1 GCA_030605705.1 Thermoflexia bacterium
TGACGGCTGATCGTTACTTCTGATGTACCTCCTCGCCGGCCACCACGAAATTCAGTGTCTCGTGGCACTGTCCGCAGCCGACGTAAGGGTCGGCGACGGGACCATGCGTGCGCGTGCAGCTGGCGCGCACCAGCATCCGGGGACGCTCCCAGAAGCGCCAGGGCCGGCGTCCGATGTGGGCTTCTAAGACCATGTTGGGACAAGCATTGGCGCGGCGGATGTCCGGCACGGGGCAGGAGGCGCATAACGCCGCTGTCCAGCGGGTCGCGTCCGGCTGCCCCTCCAGCAGGCGACATTCCGCCTTCCCCACATGCCACCGTTGGACGTCGGCGTAGTAATGGGGACACTCGCGCCCCTTAGGTGTGCGCATCGGTTTCTCCGTACCCGGCGGAATGTGGGATCACGCTGGCGTGTATCCTTGTAGCTGCCGGCGGTTCACGTAGACCAGCGGTGACTGGCTGGGAAGGTGTGGAGGCCCTCCGGCCAGGAAATGGAGAGCGGCATCAGTTACCGGGATAAACGTCCCTTTCCAGAAATCAAAGAAGTTGCTGATGTTGGCCTCGCTGAATAGGGGCACTTCTCCTCTGACCACGAACAGGGAGAGATACAGCATGACCTTCACCATGCGCGGTGGCCGGCGGCGGAGGCCCATCGTTTCCGGTTGTGTGAAGATGAGCAACTGGGTTTTCTCCCGGTTCACCAGGGCTTGTGGGGCATGAGTGCTGGGTAGACCGGTGAAATCCCATGCTTCCAGGCGGGCCTCGTGGACTTTGAGGAAACTGAGGCCATCTTTGTTGATGTGAAGATGGGGGTCGCCCAGGCTTTCGAGCTGGCCTACGGCCCAAAAAGTATCGGTGGCGATCTGGACGTTGTGCTGTTGGAGAGGAGAAACGGTGGACCCTTCTTTTTTCCCTATGCCTTCTAAAAAGCTCATGTTACCTCCTGAATGGCAAATAGCGAATGGCAAATAGCAAATAGCAAATAGCGAATAGCAAATGGCGAATAGCAAATGGCGAATGGCGAATGGCGGCTACGTCGCGCCGGCGAGCTGCCGGAGTTCGTCCTCGCCGATGATGGGCACTCCCAGCTGCTGGGCCTTGTTGAATTTGGCGCCGCCGGGATTCTCGCCGGCGACTAAGTAACTCGTTTTGCGGCTGACCGAGCCGGTGACTTTGCCACCCCAGGACTCAATCCAGGCCGCGATCTCGCTCCGGGGCTGTGAAAGCGTACCGGTGATCACGAAGGTGCGGCCCGTAAAGACCCCGGCGACCGGAGCCGCGCGCTCCGCTGCCAGGCGCACGCCCGCGCGTTGAAGTTTCGCCACCAGCCGGCGGTTGTGCTCGCGGGCGAACCACGCGCGAATGCTTGCGGCGGTAAGCGGGCCGATGCCCTCGACAGCGGCCAGGCTCTCCGGGGGGGCGGAGGCCAGCGCTGCCACAGAGCCGAAGTGTGCGGCCAGCACTGCGGCGACGGTCGCACCCACTCCCCGGATGCCTAACGCGGCGATGATCCTTCTCAGCGGGCGTTCTCGGGAGCCGGCGATGGCGGCCAGTAAATTTTCGGCTTTTTTGTCAGCGAAACCTTCTAACGTGAGCCACGCTTCTTTCGGGAGGGTGTAGAGGTCGGCGGGATCCTCGATCAGGCCGTGCTCAACCAGTTGCGCGGCGGTGCTCTCCCCCAGCCCTTCGATGTCCATGACGTGGGCGAAGTAGTTGAGTCGCTGGACGCGCTGCGCCGGGCAGGCCGCGTTGATGCACAGGTAGGCGACTTCGCCTTCCGGGTGCGCCACCGGTTCGCCGCAGGAAGGGCAGACTTCCGGTGGGACAATTGGCCTTTCGTGGCCGTCGCGCAGGTCGCGGATGGGGCCGACGACGTAGGGGATCACGTCTCCGGCGCGGTGGATGACGACCCGGTCGCCGGTGCGGATGTCGCGTTCCTGCACCAGGTCGAAATTGTGCAGCGAGGCCCGGCTGACGGTCACGCCGGCGAGGGACACCGGTTCCAGTAGCGCGGTGGGCGTGATGACGCCGGTGCGCCCCACGGAGAATTCCACGTCAAGCAGCCGTGTGGTCGCTTCTTGCGGGGGGAATTTGTAGGCTATCGCGCCACGCGGACGCCCGCCCACCGTTCCCAGGCCGTTCGCCAGGGGCAGGTCGTCAATTTTGATGACGAGGCCGTCGGCTTCGTAGGGCAGGCTGTCGCGGCGCGCGTTCAGCGCCGCGCAGTAGTCGCTTACCGCTTCTAACGAATCGCAGCGGCGGTTCACGTCCTCGGCCACGGCGAAGCCTAAAGCTTTGAGGTAGGCCAGCGTCTCCCACTGGCTCTCCGGTGCCGGGCCATCTGCCGTGACGATCTGGTAGGCGTAGAGGAAGAGTGGCCGTTGCGCGGTGATGCGCGGGTCGAGCTGGCGCAGTGAGCCGGCGGCGGCATTGCGCGGGTTGGCGAAAGGCGTCTCTCCGGCTTCGAGCAGTCGTTGGTTGAGTGTTTCGAAATCCCGCAGCAGGATCAGAACTTCGCCCCGGAGGATGAGCGTGTCCGGCGGTTGGGGGCCGCCGGGAGCGCAGGGGATGCGCAGCGGCAGCGACTGGATGGTACGCAGGTTGGAGGTGATGTTCTCGCCGACGTGGCCGTCGCCGCGCGTCGCGCCGAGAGTCAGCGAGCCGGCGTGGTAGTGCAGCACGACGGTCAGCCCATCGAAGTTCGGTTCCACGGTGTAGGAGAGAGGCGTATCCGCGGGTAGCAATTTGGCGATACGGGTGCGCCAGGCGCGGAGCTCCGCCCGGTCAGTGGCCTTGTCGAGGCTGAGGATGGGCGCGGGGTGGGCGACCTTCACGAATCCTGCGGACGGTTCCGCGCCGACCCGCTGCGTGGGCGAATCGAGGGTGACCAGCTCCGGGAATTGCGCCTCAAGGGCGCGCAGCTCATCTACCAGGGCATCGAATTCCCCGTCGCTGATCACCGGGCTGTTGAGCACGTAATAGCGGTAGCTGTGATGGTTGATCTCTTCCCGGAGTTTCTCGGCCCGCGCGCGGGCGGTTACTAAGTCCATGCGCACCTCATTCTTGACTTCTCTGAAAAATAACCACAGAGACACAGAGAACACAGAGAAGATTTGATATTTGAGTCTACTGAAAAAACTAAGAATTTTACCACAGAGAACACGGAGAAAAAATTAAATTTTAGTGTGAAAATATTTAACATTGCATGTCAAAAAGTTAATTTTCTGAATGCTAAGTTTAAAATCTCTGTGCTCTCCGTGGTGAAAATCCTGGTTTTTCCAGTAGGGTCATTCTTCAGATAACAGGTAACGCGCCGCGGCCCAGCTTGCGCGTTGCGGGGCTGCCGTGTCTTGCAGCTGCCACCAGGTCAGCCCATCGGCCTCGACCGGCCCGCCGACGACGGTGAAAGTCTCTCCCTCGGCGGCGATGTCCACCCGTTCGTTGTTTACGCCAGGGCCGCTCC
>JAUWHU010000269.1 GCA_030605705.1 Thermoflexia bacterium
ATAACCCACTGAAATATATTGACCCTTCTGGTCATGATCTCGTAATCGTAGGAGGTAAAGGGGGAAATTTCTCAGCAGACAACTGGGAAGGTTGGATTAGAGCATACAAAGGCTGGGATGAAGAAGAGTGGGCGGTACTGAAGGGGAGCTGGGACAGCCTACTTCGTAGTAGTGAAACGACGACATTTGGAGATTTAAATAGCTTGTTGGAACCTCATGGAATACGTATTTTTGGATGGGGGGCAAGTACGGTTACCGAGGGATATGCGTTTGCTGACGGAGCTGCTCACGTTACCATGAGCATGGTTGAACTTCTGAGTAGTGAAATGAAAGGGATGCAAGACATTACTTTGTTGGGGTGGAGTAAAGGTGCGAATCTTGTCGGACTGTATTTACATACGCTGCCTTTGAATAAGTCTCTGGTGCAACCCAACCATGTTGTCATGTTTGGACAGCCAAATGCTACTGAGGTACCAATTGTGGGACCCGCAGCTAGAAAGTGGGGTGATAAACAGTTTGGGGTCAGTAAAGTTACCAACAATTTCCCTCAAGTAGCTGGTACTAATGCAGCTTGGCTTTGTGTAACAGGCGATCTTTGTTGTGCTGGACGAGCTAGAAACGCCATTAATTACACCGGTGATGTCTTTGGAGTTGAAGGGCATAGCTCTTATGGCTCTCGGTTTATTGCCGTAAGAGTGCTTTCTGATTTGCAAGTGGCAACCGATCATGGCGCATGGAATTATGGAGGTTGGAGCAGGTAATGATCAAGCGTAAAGTTTCTGTATATGTCAAGCGAATAGCATGGGGTATTGTTTTGGGTATACTCGGTATTGCAATGGTACTGCTTTGGTGGACTGAGGGGTGGGTCTGGTATATTGATGAACCCGTATACCATAGAATTTTATGCTCTTTGCCGTTACCAACCCCGTCAACATACGAAGCGTGTGGTGTGCCCTATTCTTCACCAATCGGTTTATACTGGGAAGCAGATTACCTAACTACTTGGGATCAGCCCCGCCTGGAAAGCTTTTACACAACAGAGTTGCCAGCACTGGGGTGGGATTTTGTAGATCAGTGGCAGTGTCATACGGTTGCAACTTGTATGCTGTTCACCTCGGAACAGCGTCGCTGGGTATCATTCGATAGGTACTGGCTAGTAGTGAAAACTCCAAATTATTATACTTCGGAACAAGAATGTAGCGTGCTACTAGCTTCGACACCAGATGAACAAAGCCTAAAGGATCGATTTAAATAAGATCACAGTGATTATCGGAACACCTAATTTCTGGTGAGTTTTCCTCGGCTTGTGGGCTCGCCTCGTTGACAACGAATGCTGACGGCGACCTGGGCGCGTACACCACCGGCTGGGTTTACGATACCGAAAACCAGCTGGCCGTCATCACCAACACCCATTCCTTCACCCAAACCCACTCACACACCCAAGCCTACTCACACGCCCAAACCTACTCACACGCCCAAGCCCACTCACACACCTAAGCCTACTCACACACCTAAGCCTACTCACACGCCCAAGCCTACTCACACACCCAAACCTACTCATACTCCCAAACCCCCGCCTGGGCCGAAGCCGACCTTCACCCCGTGGCCGAAATCTACTGTCGCGGGCAGCACCAGCACCCCGCCGGTGGGCCAACTCTGGCGCACCTACTACTACGCCGGCGGGCAGCGCATCGCCGTGCGCGAGCGCACCGCCACTACGGACAAACTCACCTACCTGCATGGCGACCACTTAGGCTCTGCGTCCCTGGCGACGGATGCCAGCGGTGGCGTGTTGAGCGAGATGCGCTACACTCCGTATGGTGAAACGCGCAGCGGCGACATGGCGACGGACCGGCGCTACACGGGACAGCGTTGGGAAGACGGCATTGGCCTCTACGATTACAACGCGCGGTACTACGATCCTGTGTTGGGACGCTTTATCAGCGCGGATACGATCGTGCCGGAGCCGGGGAATCCGCAGAGTTTGAACCGCTACGCGTATGTGCTCAATAATCCACTTAAGACTACTAAGAAACACTCTGTAGTTGAGGGACCAAGTCCATGCCCATATCTTTGGCCCGGCGTTTCAGATTTCTGATGACCCGTTCGCGATATTTTTGCTCATAATAGACTTGACCAGGGTCATGATATTCTTCTTTGTATTTGAGCAAGTGATAGAAGATACGGGCGATTTTGTGAGCGGTAGCGGTGATGGCTTTAGGTCCACCGTGTTTGGCGCGCATGCGGCGATAAAATGCCCCCAAAGCACTATCACTGCGACTGACACTTTGAGCGGCCATCCTAAAGGCTTGAGCAGCTCGGTTTTTTGATTTCAGGGTACGACTTTTCAATATCTTACCGCCAGATATGTCGTTGTGCGGAGCTAAGGTGAGCCAAGAGGTAAAATGCTTGACCGTAGGCCAGCAGTTCATATCCACCCCAGTTTCGGTGATGATTTTTTGAACACCCAAGGCATCCAGACCATCGATTTGAGTCAAGTCAACACCCGTAATCTGGTAGAGATAAGAGCGTAAATCAAACTCCGGCGCATTGCCTGACCGTCGTTGCTTCTTTTTGGCTAGCGGCAAAGGTTTTGCTGCAACATCAACAACTGGCTTGAAGGCGGTATATTTCTGTTCGATCTCCGCATCACAGAGCCTGATTTGATGGTTGTAAAAATCATACAGTTCCAAGGCCTGCTGTAAAGCAAACAAGTGTTCAGCTCGATAATTGCCAGTCAGGGCTTTAGCAATTTCAGTCTGACTGCTGTGACAACGTGGGTCTCGATGTTGCGCCAGTTTGACCGGGTCGCGGGTGCCAGCTACAATGTCCCGAATGATGCGCATCCCGGTCCGTCCAGTGATATCGCTGAGTACGTTGGTCAATTGAACATTCATCAGCTGCAGGGCCTTGTGCATATGCTGAATATGCGCGCTGCGGTAACGAATCAGATTATCCCGATGTCGGATGTAAGCCCGCAAGGCACACATCTCTGCCTCGGGACGAAAGGAGGCGCTCAACAAACCATAGGTGTGGAGTTGTTGGATCCATTAACAATCCAAAATATCGGTCTTCCTGCCGGACACATTCTTGACATGATGGGCATTGACCAGGAAAACTTCAAAACCGCGGTCCTCCAAAATCTCGTACACGGGAATCCAATAGATGCCTGTTGATTCCATCGCCACCGTCTCAACGCCACACGCTTCCAACCAATCAGCCAAGGCATACAAGTCGACAGTGAAGGTCTGGAAAGCCTGCACAGCTGTCTCATCTCGACCTTCCGGCACACAGACCCAAATCTCAGCAGCGCCAATATCCAAACCCGCCGCATTTAGGTTGATTTGTTCCAAGCTAGCTAACGTGGGCACTGGCTTAGCTTTATTCTTGCTGCGTTCACGCTTGCGTTTTGAGGACATGCTCATCTTTGCTCCTATTCTGGCTATATGTTGCTGAAGGTTCAGACCCGATTATCTCACGGTGAATGTAGACTACTAAACGGGGTCTCTGTTGAGCCACCAAGGAATAAACCACCGATAATCGGAACCAAGCTCTACTACGGGCCAAAAAGCACCATTGTCATACCGGTCTTAACTGTCTGAACAACGCTGATTATACCTCACTCTGGTCTGGGGCCTGTTTCTTGTAGAAAGAATTATCATGAAGAATGAAGGATTATGTGTAGCTCCACTGAAAAAACTAGGCTCCGTGAGCCGGAATTGGTTGAAACGGGCGCATCAGGCGATTTATGAGGCGCAAGAAGTTGCACAATGGAACCAAAAAAGAGGGAAAAGGAGAGCCGTCAGGTACTTGCTGACCGCGTCTAGTTTCATTCTCAGCTGACTTTTTGGCTCTCTTGGCTGTTTCTTGCCCGACCAGGTAACGATGGATACGCCGCAAATTGCTCATGGCGGCAGCTCCAAGCATGACGATACTCACGCGGGGTTGGCCGCGTACTGGCACCTTACCATTACCGAAGGGATGTTTGAGCGATCTGACGGTGGCTTCCACAGCGGCGCGTAGATTTTGCCCACTTGCGCGCGCTTCAGCAGTTCGCTGGCGGCGCAAGGCTACTGCTACGTCTTGTTGTGAGAAACGCAGCACCCGTTCAGGGGTGCATTTGAGCGGCCGGGTTGGACACACGGCGCAGCACGAGCAGTTTTTGCAGTCAGCGGCATTGAAAGCTGCACGATAGCGCTGCTCTTTGCGCCCGGCTGTCACTGTTACCTGTTGTCCGTTGGGGCAAGTGACTGTCTGGGGTTTACCAGCGGCATCGAGCTCCCAAGCAAAGTCTTCCAGACTCAGTTTTTCTTCCGCTGGTTTGCGACCGCGAATGGCGCTCTGAACCTGTTCAACACCTAGTTCGCGCATTGTCTGGTCCACGTCTGGACTGTTGTATCCGCCATCCGTGTTCATCTGCTCCACGCCGGTGCGTTCTTTGATATCGGGCAGCGCCGCGTCCAACATAGCTGCGTCGTCGGTGTTGTTCGGTTCCGTTTGCACCTTGACAATCAACTGCAGCTCGTTCTCCGGGTTGCAAGTCTCTGTCGCATTGACAACATAGCCCTGGTAATCCTCACCGCGCTTCCGACGATAGGTGGCTTCCCAATCATCGGGTGACTGCAAACTGCTGGCACGCAGCTCTTTTCCTGCTTTGGGACGCAAGCTGGCTGCATCAATGCTGAAATGCTCCTGAAACACACGCTGCAGTACGCGATAGGCAGGTCCTGTATGGTAGTCAGTAGCCAATTCAGCTACCAGGCGGCTCATCAACTCGCCGATGCGCTGGAGGTGTTCCAGCGCGTCTTCGCCTTTGAGGTGATAGATGTATTGCCCGGAACTCCCTTTCAGATAGGGCTCAAATGCCTCTGCGTACCGCTGTTGGTCTGCCTCATCCAGCATCCGCTGCACACGCTGGAGCACCTCGACCAGCAATTGCAGACGGGTCATCTGGCGGATATTGCTGGCAATCATCGTGCTGTCCATGCGCAGCTTGTCGGTCTTCAATTCAAAGGCCGCAATCTGTTCGTCGGTGATTTGCTCAAAGACCTGCTCGATCAGGTTCTCTCCCGTCTCTTGCATGTGCTGGGTAACGCGGCCGCGAAAATTGTACGTTGTGCGCAGTTCAAAATGCCCCACGCTCAAATCGCGGTAGCCCAGGGCATAGCGAACCTGTACGTCATAGCAGAAGTGGTCGTACATCTCTTCATCGCTCCAGCCAAAGCCCGACTTGAGGATCTCCAGTCCCACCAAGACGTTGACTGGCGTATTGGGGCGCGAAGCTTCGTCGGAATAGAGGCCGGCAAAAACCTTTTCGTCTATCCGGACAAAAATCTCGCGATAGAAGGTCCCGGCCCAGGAGTCTTCCAACCGTTTCAGTATCTTCTCGGGCAGAAAACTGATGCTGCTAAACATGGACAGCTGCAAGTGTTGGTCGTTTGGCACAAACATCGAATGCTCCTCATATCTGCAAGGTGGCACTATTATACCAGCTCTGCCCCGCAGCGGGCAAGAAGCTACCTTTTTTCAGTGGAGTCACTTAAGTATACGGATCCGAGTGGGCATTGGGTTGTTCCGCCAATGATGGCTTGGACATTTGTGGGTGGGTTAGCTTATGTTGCGGTTAAACTAGGGGCAGGTTATTATGAGCATCAGCAAGTATTAACAGTCTATAATCAATCTTCTTCTGACGCGGAATTCCTAGCGAATTTATTTACGGCTGATAACTTATGGGGAAAAACTCCCCAAGGCCGCCTTCGAGCGATTCTTGAAGGCACAAGGTCAATCCCTGTGCTTACAGGGTCTGATGGCCTAGGGTATTTTCGTGGTGATTTTGGAGAAAGTGGCTTTCAAGAAATACTCCAAGACGGCGAGTTGTATGATATGTACTGGGGAGGAGGTAAATCTGACCAAGTTGGGCATTTTTTAACTAGCGTTGGCCTAGCTTTCTATTACGGCAAGGCATCTCTGTATCCATCTGTGGGGCATGAAATGCTCTCTGATGAGACAGGTATTATTAAACAAATCGGGGCTGCAATTCAAGACCACGGGAATATTGATTTGTTTTTAGCTGCTGTCGGCGCGGATGCTCGTGGAAATACTGCTTTACGTGATCAAAAGTTGCGAGCGATTTTAGCTTCGGGTTATGCAAAGGATAAATCGCTATACTATGGTAACAGTTTGCAAGACTTGAGACTGAACGTGAGGGGATGGCGTTTGGCTCAGCTAATAAAAAATGGCACTCTTCAGACTCGTGAAGAGGTTGCAACTTGGATTCAAGAGAATATTGGGCAATGAGTTTGCATAGCGCGGCAGGGCCGCAAATGTGCAAATGGCAAATGTGCAAATGGCGAATGACAGACCATAATTCTCGCACATGACGCAAATCTTGTAGAGTAATTCTATAATAACTGATCTTGTAGCCAATTCAGGAGATTACTTATGAAGACTAAATGTGCTATTGGGATTTTCTTTGTCGTACTTTTCCTCTTTGTGTTTGGGGTTTTTGCGCCATTTAAACCTTTTTTACCACTTCCATCAAGAGTTGAGTCTGTCAGTGACCAACATAGCCTATTAGTATTCAAAGGTACAATGTTTACTTCTCGGCTAAAAACTGCAACTGATGCAGTGTTCGTGTTGGATCTAGACACAAATGAATTAATGCAATGGCTGCCTTTGGACGAAACTCAGCGTGTTAGTTGGTCAAGCCAGCAAAAAGGAAAAGCCTTATTGATTGATCAAGCGGCTTCAGAAGCTTACTTTATTTACATTACAAAAGAAGCATCCAAACTACCATCATTAAGTCTTGCAGAGGGCGACTACGTGTTATCTCCAAGCGGTGAATGGATTGCTTTTTCTCGGGGTGGCGTGTTGTGCCTTGAGAATCTGGAGGATCTTAGTATTACTAGGTTAGACAAACACAACACCCTTGATTTGAAAATGAGTTGGTCTCCGGATGGAAAATATCTCGCTTTAGTTTCAGTTAAGTCCCAATATGGTGGGCAAGATTATGACAACCCCAGTTTCTTTGTGTATAAAATAGATGTAGATAGAGATGAACTCGGATTACATGTATTGACTGAGGAACTACCCGGTTTCGGCGATGCAAATCCTCCTAAATGGTCCCCTGATGGCAAATGGATTGTTTTTTCTCAGTACAGGGCAAGAATTAATCATCTTTGGATAATTCGCACAACGGTGCCCCAACGCTTAGTTCACTCCCCTAGTCCTGAAGGCTTCTTGGGAGATTATGCTTGGTCACCTGATAGTACAAAGTTAGCCTTTGTGTTTTCTGAACCTTTACAAGCATCTTCTCTATGGGTATGGGATATTGTTGACAATCAAGTTAGGCAAATTATTCCACCTGATTCCAGTGAAAAATTTTGGTATCGTATGGAAACCCTGACTTGGGTTTCTAATGAACAAGTTGTGTTATCGGCAGCGTTCAGTAATGACAAGTGGTCTCGATGCTACATTTTTGGTTCCGAAGCAGCGAGGGCATGTACGTATAATTTGTTTCTTGTGGATACTACAACTGAGATTTTAACTCAGCTAACTCAACGTCAATTTACAAAGATAAGTAATCTGACTTACTGGAAGTAGTTTACATCGTATGTCTTCTTTCAGGACGGCCCGGCGTACCCGTCGCTGCCGAACTACGCCACGGCGGGCCAGCCCTTTGCCGCGCAGACCTTGAGCAACGGCAGCGCCTACACTTATGATGAGAACGGGAATATGGTCACGCGGCGCGTGGAAGTGAGCGGCGCGTGGCAGACCTACGTCCAAGAGTTCGACGCGGAGAACCGGCTGGTGAGTGTCAGCACCAGCGACCAGACGA
>JAUWHU010000540.1 GCA_030605705.1 Thermoflexia bacterium
AGTCACAAACCGGCGTGGAAGGGCGTGCCCAGGGACTACATCTTCCCCATCCGCGACATCCGCGCCAGCGTGGGGGCGGGTTTCCTCTACCCGCTGGCCGGTCAGATGAGCACGATGCCGGGATTATCCAGCAAACCCTCGTTCATGCGCATTGACTTAGTGGATGGAAAGGTCGTGGGGCTGTCGTAGGAAGATAGAGAGGGGAGAGGAGTGTGGGAGTATGGGAGTATGGGGGTGTGGGGGTGCGGGAAGAGATAGAGAATGGAGAGGGGAGATAGAGAGAAGAGAGGAAAGAGAAGGGTGTGGGAGTATGGGAGGGTGCGGGTGAGGGTGTGGGAGTTATGAAGATTGAGACCTTGCATTTGATTTACGGCGCAGACACCAGTCCGCAGGCCGCCCGGATACAACGAGAGATTCAATTGCGGATGTCATACGAGCAGCGGGGGCGTTTGCTTCTCAGTCAAATCGAATTGACCCGCGAATTGGTACTTGCCGGGCTGCGTCAGCGCTATCCAGACGAATCGCCGGCGCGCATCTTCCGGCGCTTCAGCGATCTCTGGCTGGGACGGGAATTAGCCGCCACGGTCTACGGTCCGGCAGAATACGAGAGGGGTTGAATGTCGAGCCAACATGAAGTGCTGCTGCAAGTGGTAAAGGCTCTCGAAGAGGGAAACGTCCCTTACGTCATCGTGGGGTCTTTTGCAAGCGCGGCACACGGCGTTATCCGCTCGACCATGGATGCGGACTTGATAGCAGACCTGCGATCAGAACAAGTTCCCCAATTTATAGCTGCGCTTCAAAGCGAATTTTATCTGGACGAAGGAGCTATTCGAAGAGCCATTGTACACCGCGCCTCCTTCAATCTCATCCACTATGAGACCTCCTTCAAGGTGGACATCTTCATCCCCCGCGAGCGAGATTTCGACAAGGCGCAATTTAAAAGGCGTGTCATCATACCGCTCATGGGAGAGGAGCATCCGCTCCCCGTCGCCTCTGTGGAAGATACCATTCTCGCAAAATTGGAGTGGTATAAAGCCGGAGGAGAGACTTCCCAGCGACAGTGGCGCGACGTGACAACCCTTTTATCCTTACACTGCCCCGTCTTAGATTTAGCATACATGGACGTACAAGCTGAGGCACTTGAAGTACGTAAACTTCTGGCGCGAGCCATTCGCGCCACACAGGATCAAAGGGAGGAGGAGAGATGACTGCACAACTCATTGACGGCAAAGGGATCGCCAAAACGATCCAGGCAGAACTTACCCAAGAAGTCGCCGAGCTCCGGGAGAAATATGGTCTCGTACCGGGGCTGGCGACGGTGCTGGTGGGCGAGAATCCCGCCTCGCAGACCTACGTGCGGATGAAGCGCAAGCGCTGCGCGGAAGTCGGCATCCACACCATCGGCCCCGTGTTGCCCAAAGACGCCACGCAGGAGGAGGTTGAAGCGCTGGTGCGCGAGCTCAACGCCAATCCAGCCATCCACGGCATCTTAGTGCAGCTCCCGCTGCCCTCCCACCTGCACGAGGAAGCGGTGCTCAACGCCATCAGCCTGGAAAAGGACGTGGACGGTTTCCATCCGGTGAACATCGGCCGGCTGGCGATGAAACACCGCACGCCGCTCTTCGCGCCCTGCACGCCGTCCGGCATCATCGAGCTGCTGGATCGCACCGGCGTTTCCATCGAAGGGCAGGAAGCCGTGGTGCTGGGGCGCAGCAACATCGTGGGACTGCCCGTCTCCATGTTGCTGCTCAAACGCAACGCGACCGTCACCATCTGCCATTCGCGCACCCGCGACCTGCCCGCCATCACGCGCCGCGCCGACATCTTAGTCGCCGCTGTGGGACGCGCTGAGATGGTCAAGGCGGATTGGGTGAAGCCGGGAGCGGTGGTCATTGACGTGGGTATCAACCGCGTGGACGATCCCACGCGCAAGCGCGGCTACCGTCTCGTCGGCGACGTGGATTTTGCGGAGGTGCAAGAAGTCGCGGGCTGGATCACCCCCGTGCCGGGCGGCGTCGGCCCGATGACCATCGCCATGCTGCTGCGGAACACCATCATCGGGGCCAAACGGGCCGCCGGGATAGAGGGGGGAAGAATCGAGAGTTGAGAGTTGAGATTTGAGAATGGAGAATCACGAGTCACGAATCATTTGCAATTCGCCATTCGCTGATTTGCCATTTGCTGATTTGCAATTTGCAGATTTGCCATTAAATTCACAACACCCAGGAGGATACGATCATGTTAGTCAAACAGCGGATGAGTCCGCATCCCTTCACAGTTTCCGTAGACACACCGGTGACGGAGGCGCTCAGCCTCATGCGCCAGAAACACATCCGCCGGCTTCCCGTCATGAACAAGAAAGGCCGGCTGGCCGGCATCGTCTCGGAGAAGGACCTGCTCTACGCTTCCCCCTCACCGGCCACCAGCCTCAGCGTTTACGAAGTGGGATACTTGCTCTCCAAGCTAAAGGTCAAGGAAGTGATGAGCCATGACCTCATCACCATCGCGAGCAATGCTCCCATCGAAGAGGCCGCGTGCATCATGGTAGATAACAAGATCGGCGGGTTGCCGGTGCTGGAAGAGGGAAAGATGGTCGGGATCATCACCGAGACCGACATTTTCAAGACCATGCTGGAAATGTTGGGAGCACGCGAGTCTGGCGTGCGCCTGACGGTGGAAGCGCGCGACAAACCCGGCGTCCTCAGCCTCATCACGGGCAAGATCGCGGAGCTGGGCGGTGACATCGTGGCCCTGGGCACTTTCTACGGCGACGATCGCACCCATAGCGTCATCACCCTCAAAGTGCGCGGCGTGGATCAAGCAACGCTCCCTCCGGCCATGGAGGAACTGGACGCTAAAGTGCTGGACATCCGCACGCCTTGACGTATCCATGCGCCTGGGACTGATCGCCGACACCCACAATCACCTGCAGAACGTCGAACGCGCCGTCGCGCGTTTCCGTGCGGAGGGCGTCCGCACGCTGCTCCACGCCGGGGACATCACCGGCCCGCATGTCCTGCGGGCGCTGGCGGGCTTCGACGTGTGGGTGGCCCGGGGCAACATGGATCGGGACACAGGCTTGGGAACGCTGGCTGCGCAGCTCTTCGGGCCGGGGCGGATGGCGAAGGTTCACTACCTCACCCTGGACGGGCAACGGATCGCGCTCCTCCACGGGGATGACCGGTCGCTGTTGGAGATGTTGAGCCGTTCAGGTGGGTATGCCTACGTCATCCACGGGCACACGCATACGCCCCGCGACGAGTATGTTGGGCATACCCGCATCATTAACCCCGGCGCGTTGGGCGGTTCGGGATGGCGCCCACGCTCCTGCGCTATCCTGGACCTGAAAACAGGGGAGTTGGAATACCTGAGAATCTAATCCCGCCGGTGCGTGCTTGAGAACAAAGCCGAGGTGGATAATCCACCTCGGCTTATTTTGCAGGTACACAGGTTGTGGCAAGAATTTGCTACCGGACACTTTTTGATAGGACACGGACAAACACGGATGAACACGGATTCTTTTTCTTTTTTGTTCCCTCTCGTCCTTGTGGACAGAACATCTGCGGGATAACACGGAGGCAAGCACGTAAAAGTCCAGGGAAAAATCCGTGTGATTCCGTGTTAATCCGTGTCCAATTTTCCTTAATCTGCCAAGTGTCCGGTAGTGAAGGCAAGAAATCCCTGCCGGAGATGTCAATCAGGAACCTGGGGATGAGGTTGGTTGAGAATCTGATCCATGACGAACTGATATACCCAGTGGGCTTTCTTAGCTCCCCAGAATTCAAAGGTGAAGTTGCCGGCAGCAGTGATGAAGGTCAACTTACTGGTTTTGAGAATAGTGCCCTCATCCTCCGAGGCAATGCCGATGATGCGGTTGTAGGGGATGGAGATCATGGATTTTAGTTCGCGGAGAAAGGTCTGGTCGTAGAAAATGACCCGCTGGTCGGTAATGCCGACGAAACCGGTCCCGCCGCCCTTACAATCGTAGACGGCGTGGAGTGTTTCACCGGGAATGGTGTAGGCGGCGATGCGATTCCATTGTCCTTTGTGGTCGTAAATAGGTTTTTCTGGCATATCGCTTTCCTTTCCTTAGCGGCTTGACGTGAGGAACCTCATCCCCGGTGGCGCTCTGCCCCCGGACAGAGACAAAAAAGGTCGGGGCGGGCGGATTTGAACCGCCGACCTCACGGACCCAAACCGTGCGCGCTAACCAAACTGCGCTACGCCCCGAACTTAAACTCTAGAGTTTGGCAAATCTACAACATGAGTCTACTGAAAAAACCAAGAATTTCACCACGGAGAGCACAGAGATTTTAAACTTAGCATTCAGAAAACTAACTTTTTGACATGTAATGTTAAATATTTCTACACTAAAACTCTTTTCTCAGTGTCCTCTGTGATGAGGCATTCATTCGCCATTCGCCATTCGCCATTCGCCATTTGCTCATTTGCCATTCTCTTCGCACATTCGTTATACTCGATTTTATCCCTTCGTCAAGGCGACCAGGAGAGCCGCTGGTTGTCCCAGGCCGGCATCTCCACCCCCAGATCCACGATGCGCCGTACGTTCTTGCCGTCGGGATCCGCGATGTAGATGGCCCACTTGCCGTTGCGGTTGCTCATAAAAGCTACCCCGCTCCCATCGGGCGCCCAGGCCGGCAGGCCATCGTCCGAGGTCTCGTAGGTGAACTGCGTGACGCCGCCG
>JAUWHU010000026.1 GCA_030605705.1 Thermoflexia bacterium
TTGCCGAACAGCGAGACGGGATGGAGGTACAGCGGCGCGGCGGCCATCGTCAGCGCCAATCCCATGCTGGGCTGGATAAAGACCAAAAGCAGCAAAAACATACCGCTGACCAACGACAACAGCAGCCAGGGTGAAAAGTAGCACAGGCCCACCGCTAACCACAGCGCTGCCAGGCCGGGCCCGTCCCCCAGGCGACGGAAAGCCCCCTGCGCCCACGTCATCCACGCGGCGAGGCCGAAAATACAGCCGGTCGCCAACGTCAGCCCCAGGCGCAGCGGTTCGCTCAGCTGCCGTACGGGAGCCGCCCACCGCGTCCAGGCCACCGTCCAATCCATCCGCCGCCCGGCGACGATGACCAACGCCACACCTGACGCGCCTAACAGCCCGCAGAGCACCATCCCCAGCGTGTAGTTCCGGGGATCGGGCCGGTGCGTCACCCGCCAGTCCACCAGCGACCATTGATACCAGCCGCGATCTGCTGTCACCTCGACGGTGTGCTGCCCGTAGGGCAGCTGTTCCGCCAACGGCACCGTAGCGACAGCCGCCAGGGGGTCGTAGAGCACGACGTAGGCGCGTCCCTGCTCATCGCGGGGCAGCGCCGGCGCGGGCTTGCCATCCACGGTGACGAAGAGGAAAGCGCGGTACGGTCCGCGTCGCACCGTCAGCGCCACGCCCGTCCCCTCGAAATCCAACGCCACCCGGTCGCCGCTCTGGCCGATGTCGGCTCCCAGCGGCCCGATGCGCCACATCCCCGCGAAGCGCGCCAGCTCCGTTCCGGCAGGATAAACGCCGGGCTGCGCCACCTGCGGACGCTGCGCCCACGTCCGCGCGGCCTCGTAGATGGGGCGGGGCGTTCCCTCCGGCCCGACGAGCGCGAAGCCCCAGTGCTCCTCGGCGGAAAGGGTAGCGCGCTCCTCCACGGCGGGGCGCGGCTGGAAGTTGTTGAGGCACATCACGCCTAACCATGGCCACTCCTGCGCGGCCCGTTCCAGCGCGGCGACGGTGTGCGCCGCCTGCGTCTGCTTATCCACGCTCCCCCAGATGGAGGGCGGCCCTTCCCACTCCGGCGGCAGACTGTTCCACCCAAATTGCCCGGCCCAGAGAGCCTTATCACCCGCACCTAAGGCCTCCAATTTCTGGCGCACCAAAATCGGACGGGAGAAGTTCAACAGCTCCGGTTCCACACGCCGGTCCTCCGGGCCGCTATAGAAACCGTAGGGCTGCACAGAGACCACGTCAAAGTCCGGCATAGCGCCCGCCACGGCGAGCAATTCCAAAAAGCGCGTCTCCGAGTAATTCACCGGCCCCGTCTCGACGTTGGGGGCCAGGTCGCCCAGGATGATCCGGGCATCAGGATCGGAGGCGCGGATGGCGTCGGCGGTGTAGGTCAGCAGCTCGGCGTAGGCGTAAGGGTCGGCCTCCCCCCCCCAGGTCTCCCCCAGGTTGGGATTGTGCCAAATTTGATAGTAGACCAGCTGCGCGGAGTAGTGGTTGGCGAAGGCGCCGGCGAAGCGGGCGAAAGCCTGGGGATCGGGCGGCGTCCCGGCCCACGCGGGCGGCGTATCCAACACGGGGATGAGCTGCAATCCTTCCGCGACAGCCCCGGCGACGATGCGATCCCAGCGCGCCCAGTCGAACTCCCCCGGCTGCGGCTCAATCTCTGCCCAGGGGAAGTGCTGCCGCACCCAGCCGAAGCCGCCCTCGGAGATCATCCCCAGCGCCCAGGGGAGCTGCGCCTCATCGTATTGCTCCAGCGCGGCGTTGACGCAAGCGCGAGGCATCCCCGTATCCGCGAGAGGGGTGGGGAAAGCCGGCTCCATACCCTGGGCGAGGAACCGTTGGTGCGCGGCCAGCTGCGGGATTCCCAACGCCGCTAACAGCACCAGTAGTAGTCCCAACGCCAACGAACATGCGGGTTTCCGTGTCATAAGCGACATTATAACCCCAGAGCCGCCGTCAAACAAGTCGAAGGTTGCAAGTTGCGAGTTGAAAGTTGAAAACGGTAGTCATCCTCGCTTCTCGAGACGCAGGAGCCGATACTGCCCCCGAAACAGACTCGGCTCATTCTGTTGAATAGCCAACCCTGGAACCCCGGCGATGATGTCACTCAAACGCCGGTTGGGGTCGGTACCGAGGGCCGAAACGACGCGCCCCAGTGCGCGCCTACGCCACGTCAGTTCGCCGCTCTCCGGCAGGAACTTGTCTAAAATCACGATCCGCCCGCCGGGACGAAGCACCCGCCACGCTTCGCCGAACGCGGCCCGGCCGTCGGGTATCACGCTGAGCGACAGCGTGCATAACACAGCGTCGAAACTGGCGTCGGTCAAGTCCAGGTGTTGCGCATCCATCTCTAACAACGTCACGTCGCGCCCGTTAACTTTGGCGCGGGCTTGCTCCAGCATCGCCAGGCTAAAGTCAACGCCGGTGACGGAGACATGCGCGGGCAGATAGAGCAAGTCCAATCCCGTGCCGATGCCAGGAATCAACAAACGCTCTCCTGGCTGCAAGTGTAGCATCTGGACCGCGCGTCGCCGAGGGCGGTCGCTGACGGCCTTGAAGAACCGATCATATAGCGGTGCGTAGAAGCGGTAGATACGCCGGTTGTGTTCGTTGTTCATGTTGACATCCCCAACTTGCTAACCCCCGCTCCTCAGCTCTTCTGCAATATCATGTGGTGATGGGCGGGATCTATCCGTTCGTAAAAGCGCTGTTCCAACCCACTCTGGGCAAATGCTGACTGGGCTTGCTCAAGCGTAAACAGGCTGAGATATTTTTTCACCAGCGGTTGAAAGAGCCTGGCGATTGACCGGGGGGAGACCACATCGAGCCAGATAAAGTACCCCTCAGGCCGCAGCACTCTTACCACCTCCCTCACGACTTGTTCCCAGCCCGGTATGTGGTGGAAAATATCCTGGGACAGTACCAGATCGAAGCTGGTGTTCTCGAACGTGAGGTGGGTCGCGTCCTCGACCGCAAAGTGCAGGCGGTCACTCGTTGGCTGCGTCGTTCGGGCCAGCTCAACCTGCTCCGGGTCTCTGACCGAAGCCCAGACACTGTGATTCGGGGAACAAGGGGTCCCTCTCCTCCTGGTATGGTGGCTACTCCTCTCCGTGCCCGGCGAGTTCGGCGATCTCTGCGATGCGGGCGTCCAGTTTCGGGCTGAATCCTTCAATGTCGGCATCCAGGAAGCCACGGATGATCAACGAGATCGCCTCGCGCTCGCTCATGCCCCGCGATTGCAAGTAGGCCACTTGCTCGGGCGCGATCTTGCCAATGCTGGCTTCGTGGCTCATCCGCGCTTCGGGGTGCAAAGCCCGCAGGCCAGGAACGGCTTCGATAAAGCCATTTTCCCCGGCGTCCAGCAACATGCCTGCGCAGTCCACGTGCGCCCGGCAACCGGGGGCGTTGCCCACCAGCAAGCCTCGCTGGTAGATGCGGCCGCCGGTGCATACGGCCCGATGGGCCAGTTCGGCGCTGGAATTTTTACCATTCAGGTAAACGTCGCCGCCGGTGTCAATGGTGGAGCCACGGGAACCCAGAATGATGGTGGTGTATTTGGCCGAAGCGCCTTCTCCGTTGAGCCAGGTGCGGGGATTGCTCTGCACGCTCCGGGCCGGTCGGAGCGAGATGTAATTGCTCACAAAGGTTCCGCCCGCCTCGACGATCGTCCCGGAGCGGGGGTACACCTCGACATCGGGGCCCCAACTATGGACCATCGTGTTGGTCAGTTTGGCGTTCCGGCCGATATAGTGCTCGCTGACGCCCAGGTGGACCGCGCTGCGCACGCCGGTTCTCGTAGCGCAGCCGGTGATGAGGTGGAGTTCCGCGTCCTCTTCGAGGATGACGACATTGTGAACCGTCTGGGTCACGTTGCCCTGCGTGATGTACAGACAGGCCTGGACGGGGAAGGGCGTCTTGGCTCCCTTCTTCACGCGCACAAAGTAGCCCTGCGGTTCTGGCTCGGCCGCGCAGCGAGCCGTGTACTCGTCCAGGTCGGCCGGCACCGCCTGCCAATAGTATTTCTCGCGCAGCCAAGCGTACTTTTCCAGGGCGTCGGCGATGGGTAACAACTCCAGGCCGTCGGTCTGGCCCAGCGCGCACAGCGGGTAAAAGTCGCGCAGAATGTACGTGCCCGAACGGTCTTGGCCTTCGATGTGTATACCCACGCTGGACATTACTTTCGCATCGGGCGGCTCTACCTGGCCGGGGGAGATCAACTTGGCCACCCGGCGCAAAACGGTTGAAATCTTGCTCATTCCCTACGCCTCCTGAGTTCACAGCGCACACATTCCTCGTAGCCCTGCTTGCGGATTTGGTCAAGCAGAATGTGTGGGTTGCCCGAGCAGCCTATACACCCCTCTATCATGACGTGCGCCCTGTCGGCGTGGACGTAATCCAGGATGTTACCGGTGTGAGTGATGATCAGGCCCGTCCTTCTCTCCTTGGGGCGGGTGGCGTGGTTTCTGGCCAGCAGTTCGTTGGTCATGTGCCCAATGACACTCATAGCCTCCAGGTCAACGCCCGAATCAGGCTCATCCATCATCACAAACCTGGGGCGAGTGATCAACAGTTGGAACAGCTCTGAGCGTTTGATCTCGCCTCCGGAGAGACCGGCGTTGACGTCGCGCTCTAGGAATGATTCCATCTGAAAGGCCTGTGCCAACTCATCAATCTCCTGGGCGCGTTGTGGGGCATTGGCGATAACAAAATCGAGAACCTGCCGCAGCTTGACCCCGGCGATGGTCGGCGGGCGTTGTTGCGAAACGCCGATGCCCAGTCTGGCCCGCTCGGTGATGTCCAATGCGGCGATATCCTCCCCGTTGAATAGTATCTGCCCCCCGATTATCTCGTATCCCGGATAACCGATGATGGTCATCATCAACGTGGTCTTGCCGCTGCCGTTCGGCCCCAGCAGGGCATGTACCTCCCCCTCGGGGATAATCAGGTCGAGGTCGCGTAGTATTTCCTTTCCTTCGACCTCAACGCAGAGGTCTTTGATTTCCAGTATATTGGTCATAGACTCTTCCAATTCGCTCTCCTATGTTGTGAAATAACCAGAGGGCCAGACGCCCGTCATCCCAAGCCCCAAAGCACCCCCACCCAGTAGATGAGACCGGCAAAGCCAAATCCTGCGATGAGGGAGACGATCACATTCCACCATGTCCACTTCCAACCGATCTCTTTGGCCATGGCCGCCACCGTCGCCAGACAAGGGGCGTACAGCGTCAGAAAGACCAGGTAGGAGATGGCCTGGAGCGGTGTCCATACGTCGCCCATAAAGCCGGCGACAGCCTCTTCTCCCACTCCCCCATACGAAAGGCCCAGGTACAACAGCGACAGTTCCTTGGCCGGGTAGGTAAAGAGGAAACCGGTCATATCTTTGCCGCTCAGCCCAATGATCTTGCCGATGGGATCGAGGAAATTACCGATCGTCACCCCATACGAATCGGCCACGGCAGCCCCGGCCGGGAGGTGAAAGAGCAAGTAGATGATGATTGAGAATGGTACAAAGATCATCAATGCCTTGCTCATCGAGTCATACGTTCTGTCCCAGGTCGTCCGCAGCACGTTCGACAACAAAGGCAAGTGGTAATCAGGCATTTCCATCACCAGTCCCGAAGGTTCGCCCTTGAACACTGTCTTTTTCAGAATTATAGCCACGAGGGCCACGATCAACAGACTGAGACCAAAGATACCCAGCGTGACGATGGTGGCCGTCAAGCCAGAGTCGAAAAAGATGGGCACGATAGCCGTGATGACGGCGATGCGGGCCGCACAGGGGATGAACGGCGCCACGACAGCGGTGATGATCCGGTCACTCTCGTCGTCAATGATGCGCGTGCCCATCACTCCGGGGACGCTGCATCCGTAACCGGCAAAGAGCGTCATAAAAGCCTTCCCCGGCAGGCCCAGCCACTTCATAATACGATCCATGACAAAGGCGCCTCTGGCCAGGTAGCCGATGTCTTCCAGAATGCCATAGATGAAAAAGAACACTACCAGGACGCCAAACATGAACACGAAAATCTGCTGGCAGCCGAGCAGGATTCCATCTACGATGATGCCACTGACCCACCACGGCGTACCGGCTAAAAGCCCCCCGGCCCAGCCTATGACGACATTGAAGAGCTGCTCAAACAAACCGCCAATAGGACCGGCAATGTTATAGATGGCCCACAGCGTCAACCCGGCGATGGTTGCCAGGATTGGCAATCCCAGGATTTTGTGGGTCACAACGTCGTCTATCTTGTCGGTCAGATACTCTACATCTTCTTCGTGGTGGATAGAGCGCCGCGCAATGCGACTGATCAACTCGTAACGCTGCTCGGCGATC
>JAUWHU010000537.1 GCA_030605705.1 Thermoflexia bacterium
GGAGCGCTCTAGCGGCATCTTCGGCAAGACCGGCACCGGCAAGACTTTCTTGACGCGGATGCTGCTGGCCGGCATCATCCAGGAGCGTGTGGCGGTGAACCTGGTTTTCGACATGCACAACGAGTACGGGTGGAAAAGCCAGGACGAGTCTCGTCAGGACGTGAAGGGCCTGCGCCAGCTCTTTTACGATGGGCGCGTGAGCGTCTTCACCTTAGACCCGGAATCGTCACGGCGACGGGGCAGCAAGGTGGATTACACCGTGCGCATTGCCTATGACCAGCTCGACCCGGAAGACCTGGAGATGTTGGCCCCGCTCTTCGGTTTCACCGATGTGCAGAGGAACGCGCTCTACATGCTCCGGCGGCGACTGGGGCGGCAGTGGGTACGTCGTCTGCTGGCCGAGGAGCCGGACGACGGCGTGACCGCGTTGGCGGAGGAGGGCAAGATCCACGAGGGGACGTTAGGCGCGATCCAGCGCAAACTCTCCCAGTTGCACCGCTTTGGCTTCCTGGTGGATAAAACTCCTGACGATCCCATCGGGCGCATTTTAGATTACCTCAACAGCGGTGTGAGCGTGATCTTGGAGTTCGGGCGTTACGGGAACGCGCTGGAGGCGTACATCCTGGTGGCGAACTACATCACCCGGCGCATCCACCACGCTTACGTGAAGCGCAAAGAACAGGCGTTGGGCGGCGAGGGGGTGGAACCGCAGCCCCTGGTCATCACCATTGAGGAAGCGCATAAATTTCTCGATCCGGTGATCGCCCGGCACACGATCTTCGGCACCATCGCGCGGGAGATGCGCAAGTACAACGTGACATTGCTGGTGGTGGATCAGCGACCCAGCGGCATTGACCCGGAGGTGATGAGCCAGGTCGGCACGCGGGTGACCGCGCTGCTGGACGAGGAAAACGACATCCGCGCCGTCTTCTCCGGCGTTGCGGGGACGGCGGCCCTGCGCGAGGTGCTGGCCCGCCTGGAGACGAAACAGCAGGTATTGATCTTGGGACACGCCGTCCCGATGCCGGTCGTTGTCCACACGCGCGATTACCGCGACCTGTACGGAGAAATCGCCGGCTACGCGCTGGACACGGATGAGGCGGCAGCGTTGTTGTACGGAGATAGAGAGTAGAGAGTAGAGAGTAGAGAGTAGAGATAGGGAAGAGAGAGTGGAGATAGAGAATGGAACAAGAGGTTTTCAGCAGACACCAACAACTGTCGGCGTTCCCGCCGGCCAAACTGATTTACATCATCAGCCGGCGGCTCAAAGAACAGGGGATACGGCCAATCTTCCTGTGGGTGGAAGATAAAGTATTGCGCCGCATCCGGGGCGTGGCGCCCCAGGCGAGCACCCAGGTGCAGCCGCTGCTCTACGTGGGCGGGCAACATCGCCGGCGGGGCCTGAAGCGGATGCGCTCCTGGGGCCTCGCCGCCATCGTCAACATGCGCGAGGAATCCGACGATGCCGCGCGCGGCGTGACCTTAGAACACTACCTCTGGCTGCCCACGCCAGACGATGCCGCGCCGTCGCCGGACATGCTGCAACGCGGGGTGGAGTTCATCGCCGCGCAGCTTGCCGCCGGGCGTGGGGTCTACGTCCACTGCGCCAGTGGCGTGGGGCGCGCCCCGTTGATGGCCGCAACGTACCTGGTCAGCACGGGGATGAGCGCGGAGGAAGCCTGGGCGACCATCCGCCGGAGCCGGCCCTTCATCCGCCCGACGCCGCCCCAGCTCGAAGCGCTTGCTGCCCTCGCGCAGGGAGAACGCTGATGGAAGCGCGCCGGCAGCGAGCCTGGGAGCAAATTATGACGGATCCGGCGTTGACCGACGCGCTGACAGACACCGAGGCGCGGTTTCTGCTGGCGTGGGCGCTGGGGAAGGTCACGTACCTGGTTGACCAGACAGAGGGGCTAGACGACGAGACATCCGCTGAACTGTTAGCATCTCCTATGAAAGCCCTACGCATTCATATTCGATGGTTGGCGCGGGTCAGTGCGGCGGATCCAGACCCGCTGGCTACTCTCCAGTGGTTGCTTACCCCGATGACAAATTGACGAAAGGGTATTTCTAATGACACAGAACACAGCTAAAGGCCGGTTGGGCTGGAAGGAACTCCTGCTCTCGTTATTTTTGATCTTCGCCGCCTGGGCGGGCGCGGAACTGTTCCAGGGAAATGGCCCGGCTTCCGATGGGAGCCAGGAGGGGATCACGGTGGTGTT
This sequence comes from Thermoflexia bacterium, assembly GCA_030605705.1. Classification (GTDB taxonomy): domain Bacteria; phylum Chloroflexota; class Anaerolineae; order B4-G1; family SLSP01; genus JAUWHU01. The sequence goes on from JAUWHU010000537.1 coordinate 2,220, forward strand.
CACCACGCCACGCTATCCCGACGCGCCGTCTCAGCATTACGGCGGATTAGATGACCGGCTGGTGGAGGCCCTTGACGGGGCGCAGGAAAGCGTGGACCTCGCAGCCTACGACTTCGACCTGGAGCGAGTCGCCGAGGCACTGGTGCGCGCGCAGCAACGTGGCGTAGTAGTGCGGCTGGTGACAGACGCCGACTACGAGCATGAGCTGGGGCCGGAACGGCTGCGGCAGGCCGGTATCCCCGTGGTCAGCGATGAGAGCGCTGCCTTCATGCACGACAAGTTCGTGGTCATTGATGGGCGACAGGTCTGGACCGGCTCCTGGAATCTGACGGATAACGGCACGTACCGCAACAATAACAACGTCGTGATCGTGGATTCGACGGCGGTGGCGGAGAACTACACGGCGGAATTTGAAGAAATGTTCACGAAGCGCCAATTTGGCACCGGGTCGCCTGCCGAGACGCCGCATTCTCAGGTGGATGTTGCAGGCACGGCAGTGGAAAACGCTTTCGCGCCCGAAGACGATGTCCAACGGAAAATCTTAGCCGTGTTGGAAACCGCGCAATCCGATATTCGCTTCATGGCCTTTACCCTGACCGATAACGAGATCTCCAAGCTGCTGAACCGCAAATTGCGGGACGGAGTGTCAATCCAGGGCGTGGTGGAAGCGCGCAACGTGGGGGGCAGCGGGTCCGATTTCGAAGTGTTGCAGCAAGTCGGCGCGGACATCCTGCAGGACGGCAATCCGTACATGATGCACCACAAGGTGTTGATCGTAGATGAGGCGATTGTGATCACCGGCTCGTACAATTTCAGCCGTAACGCGGCCGAGAACAATGACGAGAACGTGCTTATCATCTACAGCCCGGAGATCGCGGCACAGTATTTGGAGGAATTCCAACGAGTTTACCGGCAGGCAGAGGCGGCGCAATGAACGAGTCGAATGGTTGGAAGTGGGCGATCTTGATCTCGGTGAGGAGCAGGAGGTGGATCTCGGTTGGCAACTGGAAGGGCTGCCGGTGATCCCGTGGAATGACGAACCTTTTTTCTTCGAGATGCCACCTTCCAATGTGGGGTAGTAACTTGGGTTATATACAAGGGGTAAAGCATCTGTTACCACTCCTTTTTAACGCAGAGGCGCAAAGGCGCAGACCATAGGTGTGGGCAGGTAGTGCCCACAGTTTCATAAGGTTTGCTCTGCGGCTCTGCATCTCAGCGACTCTGCGTTAAGTATGAGACTTTCTGCAGGAGAGCCGTTGATTTGTGTACACAATTTGTGCCGGCGGGCACGGTCAGCGCAGTTTGGGGCGGAAGGCCCCAATGAGACCGTCCCAAGCTGCCCCCAAATATTGAGAAGGTACAGCTGTCAGGGCAAGAGGTTTCGATAAACCGCCAGCGTCTCCCGCGCGGCGCGTTCCCACGAGAATTGCGCCGCGCGTTGCAAGCCGCGTTCCCGCAGGTCAGCTCGTAGCTCAGCATCGCCGGTGATGCGCCGCAGCGCGGCGGCGATCTCCTCCTCGGCGGTGGGATCAAAAGTGAGCGCCGCATCCCCCACTACCTCCGGTAGCGATGACGTGTTCGAGCAGATGACGGGTGTGCCCACTGCCAAGGCCTCCAACGGCGGCAGGCCGAACCCCTCGTAGAGGCTGGGGAAAACGAAAGCGGTCGCGGCGGCGTAGAGCGCGGGCAGGTCGGCGTCGGTGACGTAACCGGTGAAAATGACGGCGTCGCGGGCAGGGCTGGCTTCCAGCGCGGCGTAGAAATCGCCGGAGAGCCACCCGCGCCGCCCCACGATAACCAGCGGCAGCGCTTCTCCGGCCCGGTAGAGCGGTTCCCAGGCGTGTAGTAGTCGTGTGAGATTTTTGCGCGGCTCAATCGTCCCCACGTACAGCAAAAAATCCTCCGGCAAGCTATAATGAGCGCGCACTGCCGCGCAGCGTTCCGGTGACTGGGTCCGGAAGCGCGGGGCGGCGGCCTCCTGGATCACGGTGAGCTTCTCCGGCGGCAGGTCGTAAGCTGCGACGAGATCGCGCCGCGTTGCCTCGGAGACGGCGATGAGGTGGGTGGCGCGCCGGCAATAGAGCGGCAGCGTCGCGTTGAGATACCAGCGGTTGAGCCGTTTGTGGTGCTCCGGCAGATGGCGGAAGATGAGATCGTGTACGGTCAGCACCGTCGGGATGCCCTGCAGTGGCATGAGCAAGTGCTCGGTGGCATGGAAGAGATTCGCGTCCGGTACCAGGTGATTGAAAGGCGCGCGGGTCAACTGCCCGGCCCAAACCAGCATCCGCCAGGGCTTGTAACCCAGCGAGATCGTGTCTGTGGGCAAGTGTTCCAGGCCGGATAGCGGCTGGATGCCCTGCTCGGCGTTGTAGAACAGCGCCAGCTCATCGGGGATCAAGGGAAGCAGCGCGCGGGTCAAACTCTCGGCATAGCGTCCCAAACCGGCGCGGCGGTGGACGGCGGCGGAGATGTCGAGGTAAATGGACATAGATTATGGGAGGCAGGTAAAGCCCTGCTCAGCGAAGTGGCGGTCAAAGGCAAAGACAGTGCGGAGGCCCAGACGTCGCATTATCTCAAAACTGGTGCAGTCCACCAGGCTGAGGCGGCGCCGGTCGGCGGCTAACAGGGCACTGAGAGCGGCAGCGTGCAAGTTGGGGCTTACCCAATGCACCTGGCAGAGAGGCATGATGTCCTCCTGAAAGCAACGAAGTGCCATCATCCCGAGACGCCGCTGGATGAGCGCGATGCTCTCCAGGAGAACGTAATTGGAGCAAGAGAATCGAGCCTGTTCGTCCAACCAGGGTATCCAGGCACTTTTGGCGTGTTCGTGGTTTTGATCGTCAGCGTCCATCAGAGCGTAGAAAGCTGAAGTGTCTATGAAGATGTCCATTTGCCGTATGCCTCTGCCAGGTATTTGTCGTGCTGTTCGGAGACATCCGACGATCCGGAGTGGAATCGTCCAATGACTTCCACGGCTCGTCTGCGACGTTCCTCCATGGACACCCCCCTGTGCATTTGCAGCCAGTGATTCACCGCCCGGCGGATCAACTCAGCCTCGGGGAGGTCTTCTTTCAGTGCCAACTCTTTCAGCGCCCAAGATTGCCCTTCGGTCAATTGAATCTGCGTGCTGATCATACTGTTCTCCTGCGTAGATGACGTGATCATACTTGAGCCTATAATAACACATCTGCACCTGGGAGTCAACAACCGGTAATGGTGATTCAGTGCTTCAGACCGGCGCGGCGGTGGACGGCGGCGGAGATGTCAACGGTGATGGTCATACAGTCAGGTGGGCTAACCCCACGCCGGGAAGTTCGGGATTTTCATTCCCCACCAGGTAGGCGCGGGCAACCTCGGCGAAGGCGTCGAAATCGCCAAGCCGCTTATTGAGGATGACATACACTCTGGCGTCGTCTATCCGGGCATAGTCGTGAACAATCAGATTGCGGAAACGGGCCATTTCCAGCAGCGTCGGCAAAAGGTTCGCCGGCATCACTTCCTCCTCGGCAAGGATGCGGAAAACGTCCTGGTTGGTCTCAGGGTAGCGAAATCCTTCCACGGCGATGATGCGCCGGCCAATGTCCAGGCAGGCTTCCACGGCGACCTGGAGAGCACGCTCGACGGCCCGGCGCAGCATTTTGTTGTCCTGATAGGTATGGAAACTAATGGCTTGAATCTGATACCCGTGCAGTTCATCCACGTACTCAGCGAGCAATTTTAGCCGGCTGGCGACGACGTCGTCTGCGTTCTCCAAGACCCACCTCCTTAATCTTTTGCAGCAGGTCACGGGTGTGAAAGTCGTACATTGGCTTCAGATCAGCGTACACCTGTCCGGCCCGCACTTCGAAGTCCACCCGCGCCCGCCGGTCGCGCTCGTAGAGCAGCCGTCCGTGCCGGAGCACCTGGTGCTGGAGGATCGGCGGGGCGGTGTTCAGCATGACCACATCCACTTCTCGGTTGGCAAAGCGCTCCAGTTCACCCATCAGTTGCAGCTGGCGGTCTCCTACTGTCAGTGGGTCAGAAGCATCGGCGAGCAGGATGGCCGTGTCCACGTCGGAGTGGGGGGTCGCCCGCCCCTCCGCCAGGGAACCGAAGAGATAAACCGCCACCACGTCCGGCTGCGTAGCCATGAAATCCGCGAGGCCGACCTCGTCCACTTGCGGGGGCTGGGTTTGTTTTCGCCGTATGCTTTCGTTTCCTGCGGTTGCCATAGTTTGCTCCTCACTCTGGCAATCATTATACGCCACGAACGGGGATGATGCAACCGCAGGTCACAGCAGGGGGTGCTCTTCCAGCATCGCCGCGCACAAGGCCGCGATGTGTTGGGCGGCGTGGCCGTCGCCGAAGAGCGGCGGCTGTTCGGTAACGGGTCGGAAAGTCCGCACGGCCTCCCTGATGCGTGCCGGGTTGGCTCCCACGAGCACATTCCAGCCGGCGGCCACCGTCTCAGGCCACTCGGTATCCCGGCGCAGCGTGATGCAGGGGACAGCCGCCATGTAGGCCTCTTTTTGCACACCGCCAGAGTCGGTGAGGATGAGATGGGCGTGCTTCTCCAGGACCAACATGTCTAAGTAGCCCACCGGTTCGATGAGACGCACGTGGGGGCCGGGTCGTATTCCGGCTGATTCTAACGCCTTGCAGGTGCGTGGGTGGACGGGGAAGATGACCGTCTCGCCGGTAGCTTCCAGGGCGTCCAGGATGCCGCGCAGCGTCGCCGGATCGTCGGTGTTCGCCGGGCGATGGACGGTCGCCAGGAGGTAACCGCCGGACCGCACCCCCAGGCCGGTCAGAGTGGCGCTGCGAGCCTCGGCCAGCTTGGCATTGTAGAGGTAGGCGTCAAACATCACGTCGCCGGTCAGGGTGACGCCGTGGGTGATGCCCTCGCGCGCCAGACACTCTACGGCAGTCTGCGTGGGGCAGAACAGCAGGTCGGCGGCGTGGTCGGTGAGCACGCGGTTGAGCTCCTCCGGCATGGCGCGGTTGAAGCTGCGCAGGCCGGCCTCGACGTGGGCAATGGGGATGTGCAGCTTGACCGCGGCCAGCGCGCCCGCCAGCGTCGAGTTGGTGTCGCCATAGACCAACACGCCATCGGGTCGCTCCCGGAGCAATACCTCCTCAATGCGGATGAGCATCTGTCCCGTCTGCCACCCGTGAGAGCCGGAACCGATACCTAAATTGTAGTCCGGTTCTGGGATGTGGAGTTCGGCGAAGAAAACGCCGGACATATTTTTGTCATAGTGTTGCCCGGTGTGGACCAGGACTTCGTGAGCTACCGGGCGCAGTGCACGGCTGACCGGTGCAGCTTTGATGAACTGGGGGCGTGCCCCGACGATGGAAACGATTTTCATAACTCCTCGCAAAGGTGAAGAATGATCTGGCTCCACCGTATTGTCACCTGTTTTCGTCTTTTGGTCAAGCTTGGCGACATGGTCGCAGGAAGAAGGCGGCAAATTTTCGTCCTTGGCGGTGTGTAAACACTCGTGACGTATCTGCTCAATAAATAGGGGTAAAACATCTGTTACCACTCCTTTTTATACAGAGTCGCTGAGAGGCAGAGCCGCAGAGCGAACCAGATAAAACTGTGGGCACTACCTGCCCACACCTACGGTCTGCGCCTTTGCGCCTCTGCGTTGCATCTGCCTGCCTCGAAAATAAACCGTCGGGCTTGACAAATTACGCCGGTTCATGTTATAGTGTACCTGTCTTATACGTGTGATTTTTCAAGAGAGCACAGGTTGGCGTCGCCCACCAGTGCTTTTTTAGACTGGGTTGACAAACCGACAAATTTGAATATTCTCTAAAAATAGGTTACACTTAGATTAACGGAATATCATAGTAGTAAAGGATTGAGAGTTTGGCTCAAGATAGGATTCTGGATA
>JAUWHU010000509.1 GCA_030605705.1 Thermoflexia bacterium
CCATCATGCTGGATAACCGGGCACAGCACACCTACAGCCGCCGTGCTCTGAGCCGGTTGCTGGGCCTCGTCCCCCAGGAAGAATCCGCTCCCTTTGATTTCAGCGTGCTGGAGTACGTGCTGCTGGGCCGCGCACCACATCTGGGTATGTTGGAGACACCCGGGGACAAAGATTACCACGTGGCGCTAGAAGCGCTCGAGGCAGTAGGGCAGCTCTCCTTACGGGAACGCTCAGTGATGTCGTTGAGCGGCGGGGAAAGCCAGCTGGTGACACTGGCCCGTGCCCTGGCCCAGAAATCCCGGATTCTACTCCTGGACGAGCCGACTTCACATCTGGACCTCGGCAACCGCAGCCACATCCTGCAGGTGATGCGCGACCTGGCTGACGCCGGCGTCACCGTCATCTTCACGACCCACGACCCCAATGCCGCCTCCGCCGTGGCCGACGATGTCATCCTGGTGCGAGAAGGGTCGCTGCTGGCCAGCGGGCGGATGGCAACGGTGCTCAATACCGAGAATCTCACGGCGACTTATGATGTGCCGGTGGAAGTCATCACCGTCCGTGGTCGGCCCCTGGTAATTGACTACTGACTGGTGACGGGGTGCGCCCCTACGTTGCACATTTTCGTCACAGATCCAGCTCCATCATCACCAACGCCAGCGCGCCCCAGAGACCGACGTCTTCCCACAAGGCCGCGGGCACGATGCGCGTCTGTTCCCGGTAGTTATCCGGCGCCAGGAGCGCCACCGCCTCCTGAATCTGCGCCAGGAACGCATCTCCCGCCCGGAACACACCGCCACCGAGCACGAAGAGCTCCGGGTTCAACAAATACATCAAATTGACCAACGCTGTAGCGATATACCCCCCGGCCTCGGCAAAAATAGCCTGCGCCAGGGAATCCCCCTGCTGCACGGCGATGCCCACCTCTTGCGCTGTAATCTGCGCAAGCTCGCCATCCACCAACGTGCGTAACAGTGAATCCTCCCCCCGCTCCAGGCGTTCTTGCGCTCGCCGCGCGATGGCAGTACCCGAAGCCAATGCCTCCAGACAGCCACGCCGGCCACAATGGCAACGCGGCCCATGCACATCGAGTGTCATGTGACCAAGCTCTGCCCCCCTGCCGTGGCCGCCGGTGAAGAGGGTGTCATTTAGAATCATCCCCCCGCCGATGCCGTCGCCGATCGCCAGGTAAACCATGTTGGAGACCCCGCGCCCGGCGCCGAAACGGTGTTCGGCCAAAGCCGCGAGGTGCGCGTCATTCCCCATAAAGACCGGCACGTGAAAGGCATCCAATAGATTGTCGCGCAGCGGCACATCCACCCAGCCGGAGAGATTCGATGCCCTGAGCACTACTCCCCGCTTGTAATCCAGGATGCCCGGCAATCCGATGCCAATCCCCGCCACCGGTATCTCCGGCGGCCAGACCTGGCGGATCACAGATTTGAGGCGCTGGCACACCGATGCCAGGCTCTCCTGCGCGCCGGTGGGCATACCTACCCGCGCTTCCAACACGCCATCTACTGTGTAGCGCGCCGCCCGAATCTGTGTCCCGCCCAAGTCCACCGCAATGCACCGCAAAGATCGCATACTTACCTCCACTACAATGTCAATTCCAAAAAATGCTGCTTCCATCATAGATTACCACAAAGTAGAAAAAATTACAAGCTGGACGGATTCTTCCTGGACTTTTACGCACTGTGGTAAAAGTGACACATCTGTTCCCAAAAGCTCTAAAAGCCCTCCGTCCCCGGGGGCGGGTTGACGAGAAAACTTGCCCAGGGGACGCCCCCGAGACGGGGGCTGGGAGCATTGTGGGTGTGACTTTTGCCCCAATGCATTTTTACGTTTGGCGCCTGACGTTTGCGCTCACCTGGTTGACAAATCCACCATTGGCATTAAGATTGAGGGGATGGAAAATTACCGTGAGTACATTGGCAACCTCCACATGCACACCGTCTACTCCGACGGAACCGCTCGCCATGCCCAAATTGCCGAAGCGGCGGAAGCGGCCGGGCTGAACTTCATCATCACCACGGACCACAATGTCTGGGTAGAGGGCGTGGAGCGCTACTACGACCGCGTGCTGCTGCTGGTCGGTGAGGAAATCCACAACGTCCGGCGCCAGCCCCAGGCCAATCACTTGCTCGTCTACGGAGCCGAGCGGGAGCTGGCTCCATACGCCTTTGGCAGCCCCCAGACCCTGATCGCCAAAGTCCGCGAGTGTGGTGGATTCTGCTTCATCGCGCATCCCGTTGAGAAAAGCAGCCCCGTCAGATCTAATACCGCTGCCATCCCCTGGTCCGACTGGCCCGTTGAGGGCATCACCGGTCTGGAGATTTGGAATTATATGTCGGAATTCAAGGGATTGCTCTGGTCGCACCTGCCGGCGCTGGTGTACGCCTTCCTGCCGGCCTGGGGGATTCAAGGGCCATACAAGGCGACCCTGCGGCTATGGGATGAGCTTCTGCGCAAAGGGATGCGGTTAGCCGCTCTGGGCGGCGCCGATGCTCACGCGACGCCTTACCGCATGGGACCACTGCAGCGTGTGCTTTTCCCTTACGAGTATCTTTTCCGTTGCGTGAATACTCACGTCCTCACCGAGGGGCCGCTGACGGGGGAAGTGGCGCGGGATCGCGCCTTACTCTACGCTGCGCTGAAAAACGGCCGCACCTGGGTCGGCTACGACCTGCCCCACTCCACGCGGGGCTTCCGCTTCGTGGCCCGCAGCGGAGCGGCGCGAGTTACAGTGGGTGAAGAACTCAAGCGGCTGGGAGCGGTGACGTTAGCCGTCACCTTGCCTGCGCCAGGGGAAATACGGCTCCTGCGAGACGGCAAGCTCATACAACGGGTCAAGGGGCGGGAGCTGAGTTACACCTCCGCCGATGCCGGCATCTACCGGGTTGAAGTCTACCGCCGCTTCCACGGCCGGCGGGTGGGCTGGATCTTCTCCAGTCCGATCTATATCCGTTAGAGATACTCCGAAAATAAGTGGCTCTTTGGGAATTCGCGTGGTTGAGTCAAAATTAACCACGGATTTCACGAATTAGCACGGAAAAAATAAAAAAATCAGTGCAATCTGTGCACAGTGTGGGCAGGCAGTGCCCACTAATCTGTGGTGAAAAATTTACGTCGCGTGGCACCCACCACGCCAAATCCCAAAGACCCAAATAAGTCAGTGATTGGGTGCAGATCTCCGAGTACGAATCCAGAATCACGGGCTACAAGTTCCCAATCGCGTTTGAGGTTTCACGCTCGTCAAATAACCACTATCCAAACAATCAGGAACAAACTCAAAACGGCCAACTTAGCGTTGGCCGTTTTGAGTTAAGACAATTCAATGGTAAGGTTAAATCAGATCCTTACCCGGCCCCAAAGTGTAGAAGTCGGCGTTCTTCTCGACAGCGGCGACATATTCCTCAGGAAGATCGTCGTCGGCAAAAATCGCCTCGTTGGGGCACTCTGCCATACAAGCGCCACAATCAATGCAAGTATCAGGGTTGATGTAGTAGGAGGGCCATTCGGCATCCCCCTCGACAAAGTAGATGGAGTCGGTGGGACAAACATCCACACAGTCACCGACACGCTCACAAAGATTGGTAATCACATACGCCATAGTAATCCTCCTGTTATCTGAGATGATGAAGATCTTCCAAACGGGCACAAAGCCCTTTTAACGCCCACATTGTACACCAGAGCAGAGGCATTGTCAAGAAAACCCGCGACTACGTCCCCGTAAAAGATAACCGTCTCAACGCCGCTGCAACATCCTGCAGCAGATGCTCTTGATCAAAAAGAGCCTTCTGCAGGAGGGATTCAACCCCTTCATTGAGCAAGGCCTGCTCTTCTGCAGTGAGTTCCTTCGCCGTGACCACCACCACAGGGATCTGACGCGTCAATTCGTGCCCCTTCAAGTTTTCCAGGACGGCAAAGCCGTCTACTTCAGGCATCATCAAGTCAAGGACAACCAGATCCGGCGGTTGCTCAATGATCATGACGATGGCCTCGGCGCCTCCCGGAGCCTCCCGCACGATGTAGCCAGCATCCTCCAGGATCCGCCGCAGTAATTTACGGTCATCGGCATTGTCATCCACCACCAGAACATGAGACGTATCGCGCCCCTCAGAGAGCCGCTCCAGAGCGTCCAGTAAATCCTGCTCCAGGATCGGCTTGACCAGGTAATCCGCCACCCCCAGGCTCAAACCTTTCTGCGTATCACTGACGATAGAACAAACGATGATGGGGATGTTGCGGGTCTCCGGATCCGATTTCAATTCCCTGATGACCTCCCACCCATTTTTGTCAGGCATGATGATGTCCAGCGTGATAGCATAGGGTTGGAGACGTTTGGCTTCCTCCACCACACGCTTGCCGTGGGTCAACCCCACTACCCGGTAGCCCTGCTTCTCCAAATAACGTCGGAAGAGGGTGATAACGCCTTCGTCGTCATCCACGGTCAGTACCGTAAGATTCTCATCAGCACGGGCCTGAGCTAGCACATCCTCAGGTCGTTGAGGGGCTGGTCCTTCGATGGGCAGGGCCACATAGAAAGTAGAACCTACGCCCATCTCGCTCTCAAACCAGATACGACCACCGTGCGCTTCCACAAACTTCTTGGTCACCGGCAATCCCAGGCCGGTACCACCGTAGTGCCGTGTGGATGAGGAATCCACCTGCTCGAATTCCCTGAAGACAGCGGAGTAGCTCTCAGACGGGATACCGACGCCGCTATCTTTCACCCCCACGACGACCTCCCGGTCATTGTAAGTGGCGAAGACCCGAATGAAGCCTATCTCCGTGAACTTGGCCGCATTGCCCAACAGGTTCAGGATCACCTGGCGAATACGTCGCTCATCGCCCAGGATGACGGGGAGCTCCTCTGGAACATCCTGTTGCAATTCAATGGGCTTGTCCTTCACCAGAGCTATCGAAGTGGCTAACGTTCCCTTGATCAGCTTCTTCAAGTCCACCGGCTCGAAGATAAACTCCATCTTACCCGCCTCAATCTTGGAGATATCCAAAATGTCGTTGATCAACCCCAACAGATGCCGGCCACTCTCGTAAATGGCTTCCAGGTCGGTCTTCTGAAACTCCGTGAGGGGACCGTCAATCCCCTTGAGAATCACGCGAGAGAAACCGATGATGGAGTTCAACGGCGTGCGCAGCTCGTGGGACATGTTAGCCAGGAACTCGCTCTTCAGACGGTCCACCTCTCTCAGTTGCTCGGCGACCTCTTGAGCGTCCTGGTAAAGAGTGGCATTGTCTAAGGCTACGCCGATGTTGACGGCGGCGCTGCGCATGAAGGTCATTTCATTATCGTCAATAGCCGCATGCCCAGCCTGTCGCCCCAGGACCATCACGCCATGCAGTGTATCACGAATCATCAGGGGTACCGCAAAGATTTCCTGCAAGGAGAGCGTGTCTACGAGGGGCTCAAACTTCACGGAATGGTAGGGAAATGCGGCAAACTCCCACAGGACGGGGCTACGCATGCTAATTGCCTCGCCGATTCCCGGCATTTCCGCCGGTCGCAGCGCCAGTTCCTCCTGGAGCAGCATCTGGGTGCCATCGTGACGGTAGATGATAGTTGGAGAAGCGCGTTTCCCATCCCACTGCCAGACCATCGTCGGCATTGAGAGACGCTCGGCAATGAGCCGGCTGACGTTGTGCAGAAGCTCCTCGGGGTTCAGACTGGCCGCCGCCGTCCCTATCACTTCATTCAAAAGCGCGCGCCGCGCGGCTTCCTGGCGGGTCGTCTGCAAGAGCAGGCGGTTCTCCAAAGCCACTGCCGCGCTCTGGATCACCGTCTCGTAAAAGCGCAGTTCCTTCGGCGAAAATTCGTGCGGCTCCGTGGTGAAGATTTGCAACGTACCATAAATCTCATTTTGTACCCGCAATGGGAACGCGGCCAGCCCTCGCAGGCCAATCTCACGATAAAGATGGCAGACGGCTTCCACCAGACGCGGGTCGTTTTCCACGTCCGCTGTGACACAACGCCCCTCCCGCCCGATGACTCCGCGTAGTTGTCGCCAGTATTCAAGAGGGTAAACTTTATTGCGCCGGCTCTCTGCAGCAGTGCGCATCCAATCATAGCTAATGCGAAGCGAATTCGGTGGTTCCAGCACCCCCGCCAGCACGTAATCGGGTTCAAGGCGACGGCTCAAGCCCTCAACCGTCGCCCGGAGAATGTCCTCTGCGTTCTGGGCTTCGCTGATGTGCTGGCCGATGTCGTAGAGAGTGGAAGTTTCCGCCAACGCCGTCGCGGTCTGCTCAAAAAGCAAGCGGTTCTCCAGGGTCAGTGCCAGCTGCTCACGCACGGCCTCGATGACTGCAATGTCATCTGATGACCAATCCCGCGCCCCCTCCATTTCCTCAAAGTTAAGCCAGCCGATGGCTTCACCGTGCAAGGTGATGGGCGCCAACAGTGTCGCCCCACCCTCTCCCTGTTGAGTCACGATCTCGCCCCGGGAGAGCGCGGGAATATTAGGAACCGCCGCCAGTGTTTCGAGGGGGGTCATCTGGCTGAGGTCATACGTGTAACCGACCACCTGCTGAGCTCCGGTGTACTCGGCCCACGCTTCCCCGGTCATCTGACGCTGCAACTTCTGTAATTCTTCAAAACGGGACTGGGACTCGGTGAACAAGCGCGCATTGGCGATAGCATTCGCCAGCTGGTCCGCCATGGTCTGCAACACAACGATGTCCTCATCACCGAAGGCCGCCTCCTGCACACTCTGGATGGTCATGGCGCCGATGACTTCGCCCCGGCTGACAAGCGGCAAAGCCATCTCGGAGTGGGTAGCGGGCAAGAAGGGATTATCGAAACGCACAGCTTCCAGGCCCACATCCAGGGTGATGCGGGCCTGCCGGTTGGTTACACACCAGCCGATCATGGACTCACCACCGATCTCTAGTCTGTGGCCTGCTTCGAGCATCTTGCGGCCCGCCTCGCCCGTACCGGCGCGCAGAACAGCATACCGCATGGCCTCGTCCACCAAGAAAATGCCAACGTAATACAAATCGAATTGCTCACGGATCAACGCCACGGCCTGTTGCAGCAGTTCATCCATCTCTAAGGTGGATGAAGCCGCACGAGAGACCGCCGCCGCCGCCTGCAATTGGTGCGCGCGGACCTCGGCCTCTTTCAGCGACTGTTGATTCTGCTCGAAAAGCCGGGCGTTCTGAATGGCTGTGGCGGTCTGGTTAGCCATAGCCTCCATAAGCGTCACGTCTTCCTCTACAAAATCGGTCTGCGTGCGAGAGTTGATCGCCGTTAGCGTCCCCAGTATCTCCCCACGATAAAGCAAAGGGACCACGATAACCGACCCCACATCGTGATCTATCCGCCCTTGCTGGGCACCGGGATTCTCACGAGGATCAAGGACTCCCTTCGGAGAAAATGCAGGTTTCAATTCCCGTAACACCCAACCACTCAATCCTCCCTCAAAATCCTCAAAGGAAGCCGGACCTAACTTTTCAGCCCCTGCCCCTCCATACGCGTAATGCGTGACCTGTCTGGCCTCCAGGTCACAGGTGAGCAATAAGACCCGGTCAGCCGGTAAGGCCTCGGCCACACCATCGGTGATCTGTTGAAGTACCTCCGGAAGGCTTTCAAAAGTCATCACCGAACGGTTGGCCTGATACAGAGTTTCGGTGCGGAGCAAGGCCGCCTGGGTCTGCTCAAATAAGCGCGCATTCTGGATGACTGTGGCGGCCTGGTTGGCCAGGGCCTCCATGAGTGACACATCTTCCTCGGTTAAATCGGGCTGCGTGAGCAAATTGACTGCCGTCAGCGTCCCCAGTACCTCACCACGATAGAGCACAGGCACGACTATGATCGCACCGGCATTGTTAGCTATCCGCTGCTTCTGGATCTCAGGTCCCTCGCGCGGGTCGGGGATCCCTTTCGGGGAAAGCGCTGGTTTCAATTCCCGTAGCACCCAGCCACTTAAGCCCTCCCAGAGATCTTCAAAGGGAACACGAGGCGCTCTTTCGGCCCCTGGTCCCCCACGCACGTAGTGCGTCACCTCGCCGGCATCCTGATCGAAGGTGATCATCAGTACGCGGTCGGCCGGCAAGGCCTCGGCCACACCATCGGTGAGCTGTTGGAGCACCTCTGGCAAGCTCTCAAAAGTCATCACCGAACGGTTGACCTGGTACAGAGTTTCGGTGCGGGCCAAAGTCGCCTGGGTCTGCTCAAATAAGCGCGCATTCTGGATCGCATTGGCCAGCTGGTCAGCTGTGATCCGAAAGAGAGTGATGTCTCCAGCGGAGAAGGCTGCCTCCTCAGCGCTCTGGATAGTCAGCGCGCCAATAGATTCGCCTCGACTGACAAGTGGCAAAGCCATTTCCGAGCGGGTTTGGGGCAAAACGGGATTGTCGAAGCGCACAGCTTCCTGGCCTACGTCCAGTGCAATGCGCGCCTTCCGCTCGGCCACACACTGGCCGATCATGGATTGGCCACCGATCTCCAGTTTGTGGCCTGCCGCGAGCATTTTGCGGCCGGCCTCACCGGTACCAGCCCGTAAGATAGCGTTCTGCCCCTCCGCATCTACCAGGAAAATACCAGCGTAGTAAAGAACAAACTGCTCGCGGATCAGTTCCACCATCTGAGATAACAGCTCGCCCAGATCAAGGGTAAAGGAAACCACGCGAGAGACTTCGGCGACGGTCTGCAACCGCTGCGCGCGGGTCTCGGCCGCTTTCAGCGACTGCTGATTCCGCTCGAAAAGCCGGGCATTCTGGATGGCTGTGGCGGCCTGGTTAGCCATGGCCTCCATAAGCGACACATCTTCCTCGGTGAAATCGGGCTGCGTGAGCAAATTTACCGCCGTTAGCGTCCCCAGTACCTCACCACGATAGAGTACAGGCACAACTATGATCGCACCTGCATTACTCGCCACACGATGCTCACTAGCCTCAAATCCCTCGCGCGGGTCGGGAATCCCCTTCGGGGAAAGAGCGGGCTTCAACTCGCGCAGCACCCAGCCACTTAAGCCCTCCGAGAGCTCTTCGAAGGAAACGATACCGGCTCTCTTAGCCCCTGGCCCCCCACGCACATAGTGCGTCACCTCTTCGGCATCCATATCGAAGGTGATCATCAATATGCGGTCGGCCGGCAAGGCAGCGGCCACACCATCGGTGATCTGCTGAAGCACCTCCGGCAAGCTCTCAAAGGTCGTCACCGAACGGTTGGCATTGTACAGGGTCGTGGTGCGGAGCAAAGCCAGGTGACTTTGTTCAAACAAACGGGCATTCTGGATCGCGTTAGCCAGCTGATCGGCTACAGTCTGAAAGAGAGTGATGTCTCCGGTAGAAAAGGCTGCCTCCTCGACGCTCTGGATAGTCAGCGCGCCAATAGATTCACCCCGGCTGACAAGTGGCAAAGCCATCTCCGAGCGGGTTTGGGGCAAAACGGGATTGTCGAAGCGCACAGATTCCTGGCCTACGTCCAGTGCAATGCGCGCCTTCCGCTCGGCCACGCACTGGCCGATCATGGATTGGCCACCGATCTCCAGTTTGTGGCCTGCCGCGAGCATTTTGCGCCCTGCCTCACCGGTACCGGCCCGTAAGACAGTGTACCTCCCTACCTCATCTGACAAGAAGATACCGACATAGTAAAGAGCAAATCGCTCACGAACCAGTTCCACCATCTGGGGCAACAGCTCACCCAGGTCAAGGGTAAAGGACACCGCGCGCGAGACCTCGGCGGCGGTCTGCAATCGCAGGGTGTAGCGGCCAAGAGCATTCTGCAAAGCGGCGCGGGTAAGCTCTTGTTCCTCCAGGATGATGGCCTCACGGCCCTGTGCAAACCCTATGAGGAAATCGTTCGTATAGGCTTCAGCTATCTCCAGTCCTCCTTGCTGCAAGCCATCTTCCAAGTGCGCGATACAAAAGCGCCGCAACGCACCGCCCATTCGCAATACCCCGGCCTCCCCCATTCCTTCACGGGCACGCTTCGCTCCCCGCGCCTGGATCTCTGAGGTTTCCTCGCTCTGCAAGAAGTTGAAGAAATCTTCAGCCTCCTCGGCGGCGATCTGCTTCAGGGAAGAGGGACGAATGGTGGGGCGGTGGGAGAACACCGTGGCTCTTAAAGCTGCATGGAATTGCCCGGCCAGTTCCTCGCGGTGAGCAACCAGACGCTGCTCGATGTCCGTCAGCAAGACTTTATCGGATCTTCCCATGTTTATCTCCTAACCTGGACAAGCCAGAACCAAAAGGGGTCTTTACCGCAGAGAACGCTGAGAACGCCGAGAAAAACAAAGAAGAAAATCTCTGCGCTCTCTGTGTCAATGGGCACTGCCTGCCCATACTACGCTCCGTGGTAAAATTCTTGTTTTTTGTGC
>JAUWHU010000336.1 GCA_030605705.1 Thermoflexia bacterium
GGAGCGCGCGCTGGACGTAGAACCCCGACATATTCACCTCGCTGGCCGTCTCCCAGGTGACGAGGATTGAATTTTCCTGTGGTTGCGCCTCGAAAGAGACCAATGTGACGGCGGCCCTGACCGTAAAGGGCAGTAGCAAGGCCAGCAAGAAGACCAACAGCCCGGCGCGATGTCCCAGCGACCAGGCCGCCGCAAGCAGACGGTGCCACTGCGTTTTTGCCCTTTCCCGGAGAGAGGAGGTTACCACGGGGAGCGTCTCGCCATCGCGTGAGAGAGCCACCGCCCGGCCCAGGAGAGCCTCCGGCGGCCAGAGGGGATCAGGGGCGCGGTGCGCGTCGCCTTTGGTGAGGAGCTGTCCCTCCGGCGTGCAGCCGAGGAAACGGTGGATGAACGGGCCGCCGTTCGCTTGCACGACGATCCAATCGCCGGGCTGGAGGGCTGCCGCCTTGACCGGCTCTGTCAACACCTCGTCGCCGGGACGCAGAGTGGGCATCATGCTAAACCCGCGCACCCGCAGACGCAAAGGGCCGGACCACGAGCCGGTTAACATCTCCACCCAGGGCAAATCACGTTTCGCCATGTCGCAATTATACCACAATGCGGTAGGGACGATGTGCGAATCGCCCCTACTGCCGCAGTATGAGCGGGAGGTACACGCGAGCCTCTACAACCACTTGAGCCGTCCCGGATATGCCATTCGATGCTGTGGCCGTGATCACATCTAATACCGGGTAGGAAGGTGCGGTATAGACACCACAACTGTCAATTTGTCCCGTTTCCGCTGACCAAGTGGCAGTCATTGGTATAGAAACTTCCCATTGATCCAGCGCGGTGGCGGAGAATACGGTTGTTTGATTAACAGCCAGGAGCAAATTATTGGGAATCACAATGACCTGGGCAACCTCCGGTATTTGGACAGAGACGTAGGCGCGACCTGTTACACCACTCATTGTAGCCGTAATCCATCCTGCGGACGTATGAATGGGCGCAGTGAAGACGCCTGTCGTGACATCTATTGTGCCAACATTAGTTGACCAAATAAGAGCAGTAGTATCCAGGGGATTCTCCCACCGATCCGTCACCAGTGCTGTCATATCTGCCGTTTCTCTCACCCCGATGATTAATGGGTCTGGTGAGACAGTGATTGTAGTTAGCGTTCCGGCAACGACGGTGACGGTGACAGGAGTGGAGATCGTCCCGTAATGCGCGATCAGGTACGTGGTCATCACTTTATGGGGTGCGGTGAAGATTCCAGCCTGACTCAAAGTGCCGGTGATGGCGGTCCAATCAGGAGTAACGGAGAAATCTGGCTGGTTGCGGAGCGTGATAGTGGCGGCGAATGTTGCATACAGGTCCAAGGATTCGCCGGCAGTGAGTACAGTCGAGGGCGGCTCAACCGTCAGACTGCTCCAGGATAGCTGCAACGCCGGATCGCCTAACAGCGTGTAGGTACGCGCCAGGTACGACCCAGATATCGCCTGCCGCCCCGCCTGCGTCAATTCGCCGAGGCCGCGCACGTCATCATTGAACAGCGCGTCGAACATCGCCTGCGCCAGCGGCTTCTCGATGTAGAGGTATCCCAGCCCCGCCGGGCCAAACGTGGCGATGGCTCCACTATCTGTCAGCGCCGTTGTCGCCCACTCACCGATGGAACGGACGTCCCCGGTGCCCCCCGACACGGGATACTGGGGCGGGAACATCCAATAGCCATCCCAGCAATCTAAGGAGATCAAGAAAGGCATGCCATCTGTGGGCTGGAGGGTCGGCAACTGGGTGTTCACCAACAGCGGTTCGTGCGCCCAGCGGTGGATCGAACCGTGACCGGCGTAGGTCAACAGCGCCGCGCCATCGCTCCAGGTCTGCGTCAGCGCCAGTGTGGCAGAAGGACAATCCGCATACCATTCCGTCGTGGTGCTGAGCGCGGTCTTAGGGCAGTAATCCTGGATGTAGACGGTCCGCGCCGTCACCGTGGGGGAGATAAAATCCGCCTGGAGATCATCCAGCACGTTGGCAAACCCTTCAGGGTATTTGCTCCCATCGTCGGCCACGAAGAGTGCGCGCCCCATCCAGTGAGCGAAGGGCGCGTCCTCGTAATCCAGCAGCTTCTGCACCACCCCCGCCAGCTCCTCCGCCAAGTTGACCGGCAGCCGCCCTACCGCCAGCTCCGGGAAGCCGTCGCCATTCACGTCGCCGAAGCGACTATCCACCGGTACCTCGCCCTGATCGGGATCGGCAAATTCCAGGTAGGGCGGAATCCAAACGGGCACGAACTCACCGTAGACTGCCGGGTTGTAGTCCTTGGGATTGAAATGCCCATCGCCGGCCAACAGCAGATAGCGGGGCGCCGGGGCGGGCCAGTGATCGTGAGCGTAGGCCACAAAGGCGCGGATCGCCTCCGGGTGGATGACGCCGCCATTGAAGAGATCGTACACATCCTCGACGGCTACCACGCGGACGCGCAATCCTTGTGTCCGGCGGCGATCCGCCAGCGGCTCGACTGCGTCACAGAAAGCGCGCGGTGCGATGATGATCTCGTCGGCCCCGATTGTCGGGGAAAGCAAATCCGTGGGTGGGTGGGTGAGCGTCGGCGTGATGAGATGCGGCGTCTCCACGCGATACGCCGTGCCCAGCGTGGCCGTGTCGCGCCAGGTGAGCGTCAACACGCTGCCGGCGGTGGTCGTGGCGTAGCCGGTAAGCGCGATAGGCCGCAGCGGATCGCTCACGTCGTAGGGCCGCGCTCCGGCGGTCAGGCCGGTGAGGGTGACAGCCAGCGTACCGCTCAGCGGGACGTCCCAGGCCAGCGCTCCTGCGATGGCGATGGGTTGTCGCCGGTAGGTCAGCGTGGCCCGGTCGAAATAAACCGTCTGGTGTCCTACGTCGGTCAGGTAGGCCACTTGCAGGTCGTTGACTCCGTCCTGCAGGGCCACAGCGGGCACGGTCACGGTGAAAATGTGACCTGTCCTGCCATCCCAAAAAGTCTCGCCCGCCACGGCGCCATTGAGCGCGACCCGCAGGTGATGGTCGGGGTTCACGCTGTCGTTGTAGTTGTAGGAAGCGACCTCCACGACTAACGTGGCGGTGTAGCCCTGGGTGACAGGCATGGTCAGCGCAAGGGGATAAGTGCGAGTGACTGTCGTGGGGGAGTTGACCCTTTCCCAGAACCAGGTGGCGTCCGTGCCGGGAGTGGTGGAGTGACGCGCCCAGTATTTCAGATTCTCCTCGGTGCGGGCCGTGGCGGTGATCCATTCCAACGGCGTGCCGCCGCCGAGGGTCACGGTGCGGGTTGTCATGCGCAACCCCGGCGTGGCAGCATCCACGGTGAGCCAGACGACGTTCTCATCGGTGTACTTCTCGTCCTGCGTGGAGCCGTGGAACTTCTCGGCGTAGAAAAGCAGCGCGTCACCGGGATCGAAGGAGCTATCGCCGGTGCCAAGCTCCTCCAGGGCGACGTCCTGTCCGCGCCAGGAGAGGTGGTAGGCGGAAGGGGCTGTGCCGGTGGGCACGCCGGCAGCTTCCAGCGCTGCGTAGGTCAGGCGATAGAGGCCGTCGCCGGTGATGCCGATGCGCCAGGCGGGGTCGGGTAGGGTGATGGGCGCCGTCGCCGCGAGGAGCCGGGGAGCGGCGACCCGCATGGCGTGAGGCGGTCGCGCAAAGGGATTGATCTCCGGCAGCGGTTCAGCGTCGCCGGGGCCGGGCGGTAGCGCGAACGGCGCGGCGGCGGTCAGGGAGACGAACAGCGCGGATGCGCCGAGCAGAGCCAACAGTAACGCTGGATAGCGGCTGAATTTTTTTCCCACGATAGTTCCTCCGAAGATAAGAGTTGCAGGTTAAGAGTTAAAAGTTGGCAAGTTGCAAGTTAGCAAGTTAAGAGTTGAAGGTTGGCAAGTTAGAAGTTGAAAGTTACGCTAAGATCTGCGCTGACCGCGAGAATCATGGCCTGTCATTTGCCCATTCGCCATTTACAGATTTGCTCGGCCCCAAGTATAACCTGGATCGCGGCGCGTGCCAATTTCAGGGACGCACAAATAGACCTCCGAGGTCTTGAAGACCTCGGAGGTCTGGGAAGACAATCAGGATTTTTTAGGCTTAACCTCAAAAACCTTCTGAGATCGGAAGAAACATACATCGAACTCCAGGAAAAAATTCACCTGACCCAGGATTAGGGGAATATTGTCTGCTCGTGTCCAGGCAAAAGCGAGACGCACTGGCGCAAACTCTCCCACAGCTGCGTAAACAATCAATGCCCGCGCCTCAAACTGGGCCAGGTTTCCTGTTAAATGTACAGGAGTTGTCTGCTGTCCCCAAACTGCTCCTAGCTGCTCACCGATGTCATAGGGCAATACGTTGACAGTTGCGCCTGTGTCCAATAACCCTGACACAGGCAAAGAGGTTCTTT
>JAUWHU010000286.1 GCA_030605705.1 Thermoflexia bacterium
GGGAAACGCTTCCCGAACTTCGGGCCTAACACGCGATTGACCGGCAGCAGGTGATAGTCCACCAGTTCGTCTTCTTGGGCCACGAAAGTTACTTCCTTGACGTTCAACTCGTCGGCCAGCAGGCCCAGCAGCCGGCTCAACACCTCCCGGCGGCGGGGGTCGGCGGCGATGATGGCGCGGGATAGCGGCTGGCGCACTTTCAGGTTGCCGACGGCGCGCACGGAGTGACCTAACGTTGCAGCCTGGCGGACGGCAGCCATCGCCTCCACCAATGCCTTCTCCGGCGGCAGCAGCGGCTCGGCGGTGGGCCACAGGCAGTGATGCACGCTCTCCGGCGCGCCGGCGTCCACGTTGCGCACGAGATTCTGGTACAGCACCTCGGCCAGGAAAGGCATCACCGGGGCCAGTAGTTTCGCCAGATTCACCAGAACGGTGTGGAGCGTTTGGTAAGCGGCTTCCTTGTCGGCGTCGGTGGTGACGTTCTCGCCGCGCGCAGCCCAGAAGCGGCGGCGACTGCGCCGCACGTACCAGTTGCTCAGGTCATCCAAGAATGCCTCGGTGGGTTGGGCGGCCGCGAGGGGCACGTAGGATTCCAGTCCCTCGGTCATGGCGCTGATCGTCTCGCGCAGCCGGGCGATGATCCAGCGATCCAGCACATTTGCCGACGCGGAAGGCCCCACCGGCGGGTTGGTATCCGTGATGCGTGCTGCGTGCTGCGTGAGTTCAGGCGCGGGCTGCCATTCATCAATCCGCGCGTAATTCACGAAAAAGGCGTAGACGTTCCACAGTGGAATGATGAAGCGGCGACGGGCCTCGTCGGCTTTGCCGTAACCGAAAATCAGATTTTGGTCCAATTTCTGGTTGAGGAAGAGCCAGCGCATCGTGTCCACGCCCATCTTCTCGGCGGCGTCGTCGAACCAGATGGCATTGCCCCACGACTTGTGCATCGGACGCCCATCCTCGGCAAAGAGCAGCGAGTAGCCGTGTACGACTTTCGTGGGCGCGCGGTTCTCGAAGACGGTGCTCATGGTGATGAGACTGTAGAACCAGTTGCGGAACTGCCCCGGGAACGACTCGCTGATCCAATCCGCCGGGAACCACTGTTCCCAGAAAGCGCGATGGGTGCGGTATTGCAACGTGGAATAGGCGACGCTGCCGGCGTCCAACCAGGGATTGCCCACGTCCTTGATGCGCGTCAGCGTGCCGCCACACCTGGGGCAACGGAGCTTTACCGCGTCCACGTAGGGACGATGGGGCGTGTGCCCCTCGAAGTCCTCCCACCCGGCGACGGCGCGTTCGCGCAGTTCCTCCTCCCCGCCGATGACCTCGAAGTGCCCGCAGTCGGGGTCGTCGCAGACCCAGATGGGCAGGGCGAGGCCCCAGTAGCGTTTTTTGGAGATCATCCAATCGTGCATGTTACGGAGCCAATCCAGCTCGCGATCGTGTCCGAATCCGGGCACCCAGGTGATGTCATCCGCCACGTCCATGATCTGGTAGCGCAGACTGCGGGACTTCTCCTCGGCTGTTACCTCCTCGCGTGGCTTGTCGTAGAGCTCCCCCATGTTGATGAACCATTCGTCCACCAGGCGGAAAACCAGCGGCGTGCCGCAGCGCCAGCAGACGGGGTAGCGGTGTGTGTAAGGATCCACGCGGTAGAGGAGCTCCTTCTTTTCCAGGTTGGCGAAGATGTCGCCGGCTGTGTCGTGGACGTTCTGGCCGGATAGCCAGTCGAAGCCCTCCAGGAAAACACCTTCCTCGGTGAGCGGGGCGAGGGCGGGCAGATCGTACTCCTGGCTCAGTTGGAAGTCCTCCGCGCCGCAGCCGGGGGCGATGTGGACGATCCCTGTCCCTTCCTCCTCGCCGACCTTGTCCCAGGGGATGATGTGGTGAAAATCGGGGATGAGCAGCTCCTGCACGGCGGGCAGTTCGTCGAAGGGGCCGGTGTAGCTCCAGCCGAGCAGGTCCTGGCCTTTGAGTTTTTCCACAATGGTGTATTTTCCTTTGAGTACCTGTTTCACCGTGCCTTCGGCCAGGTAGTAGGTCCAGCTATCCTCGGCCACCACCTTGACGTAAGTCAGTTCCGGCCCGACAGCGGCAGCGACGTTGCTGGTGAGCGTCCACGGCGTGGTGGTCCAGACCAGGAGGGCTTCCTGCGTCCGCCCACACAGCGGGAAGCGCAGCACGGGGGCCTTGTGGGTCAATTCCTGGTAGCCATCGGTGACAATCTCGTGCTGGCTGATGGCGGTGGCGCAGCGCGAGCACCAGGGCATCACGTCGTGGCCCCGGTACAGCCAGCCCTTTTCCCACACCTTCTTGAGGAAAGTCCAGATAGTGTAGTTGTTTTCGGTGGCAAAGGTGAAGTAGGAGCCGCCCAGCTCCGGCATACCTAACCGTCCTACCACCTGCTCGACGGCACCGGTGACGGGGCCATCCGGTCCGGCGATGGTGATGCTCTGCTGCGGATCTTCCAATATCTTCGCCGCCAGCTCGCGCAAGACAGCGGGATCGTTCCAATCCACCCAGTAGCCCAGGCGGATGGATTGCTCCGTCTGCACGGCGGCGTAGGTGAGGACGCGCGCCTTGCACGCCAGCACGAAGCGATCGAGGCCATAAGCCTCAATGTCGCGTTTGGTCTTGAATCCCATGGCCTTCTCGACCTCAACCTCGACCCAGAGGCCCTGGCAATCGAAACCGTTTTGGTAGCGTCCCTGGTAGCCGCGCATAGCCCAGAACCGTTGCCAGAGGTCCTTGTACGAGCGGCCCCAGGCGTGATGAACGCCCATCGGGTTGTTCGCTGTGATAGGCCCATCAATGAACGACCAGTGGGGCGCGCCCTGGCGCAGCTCGCGCAATTTTTGGAAAGCGCGGGACTCACTCCAAAAGTCCAAAATTTCGTGCTCTTGTGCGATAAAATTCACTTGAGTGTTGACGGGTTTGAATGATGACATTGTATGCCTCCTGTGGTAATTACTGGAGTTTGGTAAGTTCTTAATTTTAACCACAGATTGACACGGATTTTCACGGATTAGGCCGAGAATTATTAAAAAATCTGTGTTAATCTGTGAAATCTGTGGTTGATTTCGTCCAGAATCATGAATTTGCCCGGCGCACAGCAAATACAAAAAACGCCCCCATCCCCTCAGGGACGGGAGCGTTGTGCTCTCGCGGTACCACCCTGTTTGCGCTACTTGCATAGCGCCACTCTGCCGACGGCCATTACCATCGCGCCCGGATAACGGGAGGCAACCCCGGCCCCACTTAGTCGGTTCGATAGTCTACTGAACCTTTCGGCGGGCGGCTCCGGAGGGATTTTCAGCGGGGCCTCTGCATCCGGCTTGCACCATCCCGGACTCGCTGTCTCAGTGTCCTACACCTACTCGTCTCCATCAATGCCATTACCTAAAATTATCACATAAGAAACGCAAATGTCAAGCTTTTGACTGACACGAACTGACCTGGCCGAATCTTGACGGTTCCCTTCAGCCATGCTATAATGTAGCCACAACGTGTGGTCACATTCCTGAAAGGCGGTGCTGTAATGCCGAAGGTCGGAGTCCGCGAACTAAAGAACCGCACCAGCGAGATTGTCCGGGCGGTGCGAGAAGAACAGGTCGAGTACATCATCACCTACCGGGGGCGGCCAGCAGCTCGCATCATTCCCATCACCGACGAAGCGAGTGGCGAGCAGGCGTGGCAGGAGCTCGACCGGCTGAGCCGGGAGATCAGCGCTCAATGGCAATCAAACAAATCGGCGGCCGAACTCCTGGCCGAGGCGCGGCGGTGAGATGATGCTCGTCATTGATGCCAGCGTATACGTGAGCCGCCTGCAACGGCAGGAGGCGCAACACGTCGTAAGTGTGCATCTGTTTGAAGTGGTGGCGGCTTGTGGGATGCCGGTGTTGTGCCCGGAGATTCTGTTGCCGGAGGTCGCTGCAGCCCTGGCGCGTGGTTTGGATGACACGGAGTTAGCTTGCCGTGCAGCCGCTCACCTGCGGAGGTTGCCGGGCCACCGGTTCATCGCGGTGGATGGGTCGCTGAGTGGACTCGCGGCCCGGCTGGCTGCTGAGTACCGTCTGCGTGGCTGCGATGCGATCTACGCGGCTTTGGCGTTGCGCGAAGGAGCGCGGTTGATCACCTGGGATAAACAGCAGCGAGAGCGGATAGCGTCTGTGGTGGAAACGCTGACGCCGACTGCGGTGTTGGCTGTGTTGCGGTAGCACGCTTGGCACGTATCCTCTTTGGGGGCAGCTCGGGCCGGTCTGGGTGGTCGTGGCTCGGTCATGTAGTTTGGGGCGGAAGGCACCAATGAGACCGGCCACAGCTGGGAGAGAACCAAGTCAGGCTATTTTCGAGGCAGACACTTCTTGCTTGACAGTTTACCGAATCTCATCCATAATGGTTTTATATTGGAACCAATATGGAGGTGTCTCATGACCACTTTTACTATCAAGAATATTCCGGTAGGTATTTACGACAAGTTGAAGAAGTCCGCAGAAATAAATCGGCGCAGCATCAACAGTGAGATCATCATCTGCATCGAAAGAACTGTGTGCAGTCAACCAATCGACCCAAAACTGATTTTAGCACAAGCGCGAGAGATTCGGAAGATGACGCGCCATTCTCCGATCACAGATGAAGAGTTCATGCAAGCAAAAACGGTCGGCCGGCCATGATAGTTGTTGATACAAATATCATCGCATACCTGTATTTGGAAAGTGGTCGGTCAATGCAATCTGAACAAGCGTTAAAGAAAGATCCTCAATGGGCCGCGCCGCTTCTATGGCGGAGTGAGCTGCGCAATGTGCTGGCGCTCTACCTTCGGAAAGACATTTTGGCACTCGAAGCTATACAACGAATAATGAGCGAGGCTATGCTTTTGATGAAAGGACGAGAATATGAAGTCGCTTCGTTGCAAGTATTAGAGCTTGTAGCTTCGAGTTCATGTTCCGCGTATGATTGTGAGTTTGTGGCCCTGGCGAAAAATTTGGGAACACCATTAGTGACTGTCGATAAAAAAATCTTACGAGAATTTCCAACGATTGCTGTGTCGCTAGACAAATTTGTTACCCTCTAGCAGTCAGGTATCTTTGCGGAGCCATGCCAGCCCCAGCTGTTCGCCTCCACTTTTTGAGGAGTTGTCATGAATGCTTAGCACCACCAGGAACAGAAATAACTTGTAGTAACGACTTTAGTCGTTCAGCGCAGCAAGCGACCGAAGTCGCTACTACGGACCGTTTATTTTCGGAACAGATGCCTTGGAACGCGCCTCACGAAAGATTCAAGCCTCCTCGAAGCCCAAAGCGCGTTCCCGCAGGCTGACGTAGCGATTCTGCCCAATGACCAGGTGATCCAAGAGGTCCACCTCCAGCAGCTTGCCGGACTTCACCAGGCGGCGCGTGAGCGCGACATCTTCGGGGGAAGGGTTCGGATCGCCGGAAGGGTGGTTGTGCGCGACGATGATCCCCGCACTGTTGCGGCGGATCGCCCCA
This sequence comes from Thermoflexia bacterium, assembly GCA_030605705.1. Taxonomy (GTDB): domain Bacteria; phylum Chloroflexota; class Anaerolineae; order B4-G1; family SLSP01; genus JAUWHU01. The sequence continues at coordinate 5,490 of JAUWHU010000286.1, forward strand.
CGGAAAACCTCCGCCACCCGCACCAGTGAGGTATTGAGGCTCCCCTTGTAGAGAATTTCCCGATCGGTGACGCGGTTGCGCGTGTCCAAGTAGAGCACCACGAAGTTCTCCTGCTCCTTGTGACCGATGAGCGGCATGAGCAGGTGGGCCGCGTCGGCAGGAGAGCGAATTTGGAGCCGTTCCTCAGGGGCCTCGAGCATCAACCGCCGTCCCAGCTCGAAGGCCGCCAACAGCTGCGCCGTTTTCGCCGGGCCGAGACCCTTCACAGCCTCAATCTGCGCGAAATCGGCGCGGGCCAGACCCGCCAGCCCCCCGTATTGCGCGAGGATGCGCGTGGACATGTTGATGACGTTCTCTCCCCCCACGCCGGTGCGCAGGATGATGGCTAGCAGTTCAGTGGTGGAAAGCGATTGCGGCCCGACACGGGCTAGCCGCTCCCGTGGGCGTTCTTCCACCGGCATCTCTTTGACGGTGATGTAAGTCGTCATGGGCCTTGCCTCCTTCGTGAGCGATGGTATACTCTTGACTCAGACTGTCCGATAATGTAACTACCAGCTTAACTGAGGAGCTTTTGCCGATGGATCAACTCCTGGAACAATTACCGACCATTATCACCGGATTGGTGGTCGTGGTCACGGTCTTCTTCACCAGCCTCTGGCTGGGGATGATCCTCTGGACCTTCCATGATATTCGCGCTCGCACCCGCGATCTCATTGTGCAAATTGCGGCCACGATCATGGTGGCGGTGCTGACGCTGCCCGGTCTCATCGTCTACTTCCTGATCCGCCCTCGGGAGACGCTGGCCGAGGCCTACGAGCGCGCTCTGGAACAAGAAGCGCTGCTCCAGGCCATTGAGGAGCCGGAAATCTGTCCCTCCTGCGCTTCGAAGGTGCGCGCGGATTTCCTCTATTGCCCTTACTGCCACACGCAGCTCAAGAAGACCTGTGTTTCTTGTGGTCATCCTCTGCATTTAGATTGGCACATCTGCCCGTATTGCGGCGCGGCCCCCGGCTCGCAGATCGTTGAACCGGTCTTTCCCGGTGAACCGGAGGAAGTGGAGACCGCGCCGGCACAGTAGAGGCAGGGCTTGTCCCTGCCATCGGGTCTCATTGGGGCCTTCCGCCCTAAACTGCGCTGACCGTGCCCACATTTATTCAGTAACTACTCATACAGCGCTCGGGCCGGTCTCCTGACCGTGCCCGTCTGTGGCTCGGTCAGAGACCGGCCACAGCTAGCGTTTTGTGTTGCGAGATCTTCAACCCAAATCCTCCTCGCGCACGGTGTGAACCTTGAGCATATTGGTCACACCGTGTACCTCAAAGGGGATGCCGGCGGTGAGTACCACCTCGCTCCCCACCTCGGCGTAACCACATTCCACAGCCACCCGGACCATCGTCTGGATCATCTCGTCCGTGTCGTCGAAGGGAGACACCAGCACGGGAATGACGCCCCACACCATTTGCAGACGGCGGGCAGTCTCCGCGAAGGGCGTGGTAGCGATCAGCGGGCAGCGCGGGCGGTGGCGGGCCACGGTGCGCGCCGTTCGCCCGGATTCGGTGGAAGTCAGGATGGCGGCAACGTGACACTCCTCGGAGATTTCCACCGTGGCGCGGCTGATGGCGCGGGAGATCAGTTGCTGGACGGGCAGCGCTCTCTCGTCAACCGCGACATTCAGTAGCTGGTGGTAGGGGAAAGACGCGGAGTGTTCCATGCTCTCGGCGATGCGCGCCATCATCTGCACGGCTTCCACGGGATATTTGCCCACCGAGGTTTCCCCGGAGAGCATCACCGCGTCGCTGCCGTCGAGGATGGCGTTGGCGACATCGGAGGCCTCGGCGCGGGTGGGGCGGGGATGCTCGATCATGGATTGCAGCATCTGCGTGGCGGTGATGACCGGTTTCCCCAGACGGTTGCAGAGGCGGATGATCTCCTTCTGCGCCAGGGGCACGCGCTCCGGAGCGGTCTCCACGCCTAAATCGCCACGGGCGACCATCACCGCGTCTGACGCCATCACAATGTTTTCCAGGTCTTCCAGCGCTTCCGGCTTCTCGATCTTGGCGACGAGGGAGGGGATGCGGTGGGGATTCTCGCCGGGACGCCGTTTTCTTCCGGCCTGAGCCTCCGCATCCAGGTGATGGCGCAGCTCTTCGATGTCGCTTGCGCTGCGCACGAAGGAGAGCGCCAGATAATCTAAACCCAATTCCAAAGCCTGACAGGCATCCACCCGATCCTTGTCGGTCAGCGCGGTGATTTGCAGAGCTACGCCGGGCAAATTGACGCCTTTGTGCGAGGTCAGCACTCCGCCTACCAGGACCCGGCAGCGCAACACCGGCGACGCGACGGCCAGCACTTCCAGTTCCAGCGTGCCGTCGTCCAGGAGAATGTGGTCGCCTTGCCGGACGTCGGGGATGATCTCCGGGTGAGGGAAGGGAATTTCGCGCCGGGGATCCGAGACCGGGCCGGCGGTCAGGATGATCTCAGTGTCCTCTACTAACGTTACCCCTTCCGCCGGCAGATCACCAACGCGGATTTTGGGGCCTTGCAGGTCGCCCATGAGAGCGATGGTGCGGCCTTCTTCTGCGGCGACACGGCGCACCAGCTCCGCGGTTTTGCGCTTACTGGCGGCGGTGCCGTGCGAGAAATTGAGGCGGGCCACCGTCATGCCCGCGCGGATCATCGCGCGGAGCGTCTCGGGAGACTCCGTGGCCGGCCCTAAAGTGCAGACAATTTTCGTGAGAGGCATGATTCCTCCTTGTGCTGGTAAGCTATGAATCTCGACTTCCTCAAATTTTACACGCGAGCCACAGATTGTCCACCGGTCACTGAATCACGGCGATGAATCGCGCTCGGGCTGGTCTCATTGGGGCCTTCTGCCCCAAACTACGCCAACCGAGTCACAGACAGGCACGGAAAGTTCGTAGTAGGCACTTCAGTGCCGTGAATAACGGCGATGCCATGGCCCAGAGCCAGCGGTCAGCAGACCCTCGGTGCTAAGGCCCCTTAGGGCCGTGCCGCATGGTCTGCGAGGCCAACGGCCCACGGGAATCGCCTACTACAAGCCAGGTAATTTTCGAGGGAACCACAAATGGGCATGGTTGGGTGGTCGCTGAGACGCCGGGACGCCACAACGTTGAGCCGCACCAATCACCAATCACTAATTTATTTTCGGAGCAGATACTGGACCGTGCCTTTTTTGCCGATTGCCCTCTTTGACGCTTCCAGATATAATAGAGGCGGGTGCAGCACCGTCAGTGGCGGAAAAACTTAACGGCTTAGGGGTTTTAAGGAGGCTTTCACATGCGCAACTCAATGCACGATGTACTGGCTTTGATTTTAGGGGGCGGTGCGGGAACGCGGCTCTATCCACTCACCAAATTGCGGGCCAAGCCGGCTGTGCCTCTGGCCGGGCACTACCGCTTGATTGACATACCTATCAGCAATTGCATTCACTCCGGGGTCAACCATATTTACGTATTGACCCAGTTCAACTCCGTCTCGCTGCACCGCCACATCACGCGCTCGTACCACTTTGACCGTTTCTCCGACGGCTGGGTGCGCATCTTAGCTGCCGAGCAGACGCCGGCCAGCACCTCCTGGTATCAGGGCACCGCCGATGCGCTGCGCAAGCAGCTCTACCAGCTCCAGGTGCCACTTTCCAGAGACATGCTGATTCTCTCCGGCGACCATCTTTATCGCATGGACTACGCTGAGTTCGTGACGTTTCACCGGGAGCACGAGGCGGACCTGACCATTGCCGTCAAACCGGTGATGGCGGAGGAAGCCAGCCGTTTTGGCATCCTCAAAGCCGACCCAGAGAGCCACATCCAGAGATTTGTGGAAAAACCGCCGGCTGACCAGCTGGAAGGTCTGGAAAGCCTCCCCGGCGATAAACCTTACATGGCTTCGATGGGCATTTACGTCTTCCGTAGCAAAACACTGCTTGATATACTGCGTCAGGAGACCGGCTCCGACTTTGGCAAACATATCATCCCGGCGGCCATCAAACAGGGGTTGAAAGTCTATGCCTATCCTTTTGAAGGCTACTGGGAAGATATTGGGACAATCCGCGCCTTCTACGAGGTCAACCTGGCGATGGCAGACCCCCATCCGCCCTTCGATTTCTTTGATGCTGAATGGCCCATCTACACCCGGGCGCGCTTTCTCCCCGGTAGCCGTATCATAGATTCCGATCTGCGGCAAGTTTTCCTCGCTCCGGGGAGCATCATTGACCAGGCCACGATCCGTCAGAGCGTGATCGGGTTGCGGAGCATCGTGAAGCCCGGCGCGCATCTGGGAGACGTGGTGATGATGGGGGCGGATTACTTCGAGACCGAGGCGGAGAAAGCAGAAAACGCCAAGATGGGCCTGCCGGACATCGGCGTGGGCGAGGGCAGCGTGGTCGAAGTCGCCATCCTGGATAAAAATGTGCGTATCGGGCGCAACGTCGTGATTCGTAACCACACCGGGGAGCCGGATCAGGAGACCAAGAGCTACGTCATCCGCGATGGGGTCGTAGTCGTGCCCAAGGGCATCACCATCCCCGATGGCACGATCATCTAAAGAATTACCCTACAAGATTTGCGTCTTATGCGAGAATTATGGCTCCCCTGAAAAAAAAGCATCTCACCACGGAGAACACGGAGAAGATAGAAAAAATTTGATATTTGGTTTAAGAAAATTTCACTTTACGCGGCAAAAAATTAATTTTCTCAAGGTCAAATTTAAAATCTCTGTGCTCTCTGTGTCCTCTGTGGTGAAATTCTTAGTTTTTTCAGTAGACTCAATTATGGTCTGTCATTCGCCATTTGCCATTCGATCACTGGAGTTGACATGAGCACACTACTTTTGAAAAATGCGACCTTGCTGGTCACGATGGATGACGAGCGCCGCCGCATCAGCGATGGCGGACTGTTCGTCCGCGATAACGTCATCGAGGCGGTTGGCCCCACGGCGGAGCTGCCAGCCACGGCGGATCGCGTCCTCAACGCCGGCGGGATGATCGTGCTGCCGGGACTGGTCAACACGCACCATCACCTCTACCAGACGCTCACCCGCGCCGTGCCCGCCGCGCAGGATGCCGTGCTCTTCGACTGGCTCAAGACGTTGTACCCCATCTGGGCGGGGATGGACGGCGAAGCGATCTACGTGAGCGCGCAGCTGGGGCTGGCGGAATTGCTCCTCTCCGGCGCGACCACCGTTTCCGATCATCTCTACATCTACCCCCACGATGCCCGGATTGACGATGAGATCCGCGCCGCACAGGAGCTCGGTGTCCGCTTCCACCCCTGTCGCGGTTCGATGAGCCGGGGCGAAAGCCAGGGCGGTCTTCCACCGGATCGCGTGGTGGAAGATGAGGAGTTCATCCTGCGGGATACCCGCCGGGTGATCGAGACCTACCACGACGCCAATCCCTACGCGATGGTACGCATCGTTGTCGCCCCCTGCTCTCCCTTCTCCGTCACCGAGGACTTGATGCGCGAATCCGTCAAATTGGCGCGCGCCTACGGCGTACACCTCCACACGCATCTGGCAGAAACGAAAGATGAGGAGGGATTTTGCCTGGAGACCTCCGGCAAACGTCCGGTCGCTTACGCCGAGTCGCTGGGCTGGCTGGGCGACGATGTCTGGTTCGCCCACGGGGTGCATCTCAACGCCGAGGAAATCCGGCGCATGGCGGAGACGCGCACCGGCGTGGCCCACTGTCCGGGCAGCAACATGCGCTTAGGTTCCGGCATCGCGCCCATCCGCGAGTACCTGGACGCGGGCGTCCCCGTTGGTCTGGCCGTGGATGGTTCCGCCAGCAACGATAGCTCGCACCTGCTGGGCGAAGCGCGGCTGGCGCTGCTGCTCCAACGGGTGCGGGACAACCCGGCGGGTTTCACCGCCGAAGAAGCGCTGTGGCTGGCCACGCGCGGCGGCGCGGAGGTGCTGGGCCGCGACGATATCGGCGTACTGGCCCCCGGCATGGCCGCTGACTTCATCGGCCTGCGGCTGAACACGTTAGGCTACGCGGGCGGCGCGGTTCACGATCCGCTGGCTGCTACCGTCTTCTGCCAGCCGCAGAACGTGGAACTTTCTGTCATCAACGGGCGCGCCGTGGTGGAAGAAGGGCAATTGCTCACCGTTGACCTGCCGCCACTGATTGAGCAGCACAACCGCATCGCCCGGCGGCTGGTGAGAGGAGTGTAAAATGACCAATATTGCTGTCGCCCAAATGACCCGCTCCGAGCTCCAGGAGATGTTAGAGACTATAGTTGAAGCGACTGTGGAACAGAAATTGCTTGAGATCTTGGGAGACCTCGACGAATGGGGAGAAGTTCAACCAGCTATCCGCGATAGGCTCTTGCGGCAAAGACAGCTGGTTGCCGCCGGTCAACGTGGCCAATCGTTTGAAGAGGTGGTTCAACGTCTCCACCTGGGATCAGATTAACCGATGTACCGCATCCGCATTTTAGACGCTGCCACGCGTGAACTGGAAAAATTGGACAAACCAGTAGGGCGTCGCGTTGTGAAGCGTATCTATTGGCTGGCAGAGAACCTGGATGCCGTCAAATCCACGGCTCTCACCAGTGACCTCGCAGGGCTTTACAAACTTCGGGTAGGCGATTACCGTGTCGTATATGAGATACTTCGCCCTGAACAAACCCTCGTGATTCACCTCATTGGGCACCGCAGGGAAATATACCGGAAACGATGACAAACCAGGACTTTGGTACAGAGGCCGATTTACAGTAAAATAGTAGCACATAACTGAACAGAGAATACAGGAGGAAACCATGAACACAGGAAAAACGCTGGGGATCATCCTGATCGCAGCTGGGCTGGGTATCTGCCTGATCGCAACATTGTGGCTGGGCGCCGGGATTGCGATTAGCAAGTATGATGACTTCGCGGCGCCGCTGCTGGGGCTGGGGATCGCCTTGATCATCGCCGTGCCCCTGGCCGGCATCGGTGTCTTCATCCTCGTCCATGGCAAGGGCGAGGAAAAGCAGATGGCTTACGCCAAACAGGAGCGCAAGTTGTTAGGCCTGGTGCAGGCGCACGGCCAGGTGGATGTGGCCCAGGCCGCGTTAGAGATTGACGTGAACCGGGACACCCTCAAGGAGATGGTCTACGACCTGGTACACAAGGGCTTCTTCGCCGGCTACATCAATTGGGATGAAGGGATGCTCTATTCGCAGGATGCCTCCAAGTTGAAGGCAGGCTCCCGTTGCCCCAATTGTCAGGGAGAACTGGAACTGGCCGGGAAGGGCGTGGTAAGTTGCCCTTATTGCGGGACGGAAATTTTCCTGACCGAATGATAGTGTAGACGCATAAGGGCAAAAGCCGCACTTACACTGCTCCCAGCCCCCGTCTCGGGGGCGTCCCCCCGGGCCAGTTTCTCGTCAACCCGCCCCCGGGGACGGGGGCTTAGAGCGGTTGGAAAGAAAGGTGTTACTTCTGCCATAGTGCGCATAGACGGAGGTCAAATATGTATTTGGATACCTGGACCATGATTTACCGTATCGCTGGGGCTTTATTGTTTGGCGGCATCGTCGGCTACGAGCGGGAAACCGAGCAGAAACCGGCCGGCTTGCGCACCATCATGCTGGTCACCCTCGGCTCGGCCCTGTTGATGCTCCTGGCCCAACGGATTCCCGACCTGATCCAGGTGAATGTGGACACTCTCACCATGGACCCGACCCGGATTTTGGGTTCGTTGGTGCAGGGCATTGGCTTCCTCGGCGCCGGTACGATCTTTCTGCACAAGAGCACCGTTCACGGTTTGACGACGGCC
>JAUWHU010000175.1 GCA_030605705.1 Thermoflexia bacterium
GCCCCAATGCGAAAAACGGCTCTTTGGGATTTCGCGTGGTCAGGGTGTCGGACGCCCCAACTTGTTCGGGGTTCCAATATGCCAGCCACGCAAACTTCCAGAGACCCAGAAATCTTTGCATCTCTGCGCCTCTGCGTTAAGAATGAAACCGGCCCGAGCTGGTCGCCAGGGCAGTGCTATACGGCCTTCCCGCCCCGGCGCAACTCTGTTCTCAACCGCTTCCAGTTCAACGAGGCGTCCGAGAGCAGTGTGTCGGCCCGGAAGAAGCGTGCGGCAAGCATCACGAAGCCGTAGGCGGTCACTGCTAACAACGCCACGCTGAGAAGGATCTGCCAGAGCGGCACCCCGCCGGCAGTCAGACGGGTCATCATGGAGACGGGCGACGTCAGCGGGAAGAGGCTGAAGAAGGTTGCCAGTCCGCCGTGAGGCGCTTCAATGAAGGTGCCTTGTAGCCAGAGCGGGATCATCAGCGGCAGGAGGACGAAGAAGGTGAACTGGCTGCCCTCGCGGGCGTTGGGGGCCAGCGCGCCTAACGCGCCTAAGAGTGAGGCGTACAGCAGGTAGCCGCACAAGAAATATAACAGCGACCAGCCGATAAAACCCGGCGGCAGCGTGAATGCGCGCGCTGCCGTGATGAATTTCTGGCTTTGGTCTAACGACAGCAGTCCCCCGCCCAACCAGATGCTCATTTGGAGCAGCGCTACCGCGCCCAGACCTAACAGCTTGCCCAACATCAGCTCGCGGGGGCGCAAGCTGAGCAGCAGCACTTCCACGACACGGTTCTCCTTCTCCTTGGAGACGCTCTGGAGCATGAAGCCGCCGCTCATGGTGAGCACGAAGAAGAAGATGAAGAGCACGGCGAAGGGCACGATGTAGCCCAGTTCACTCTCGTAGCCCAGCTCATTGGTGGTTTCTCGCTCTGACTCAGGCAAGAGTGAGACGCTGGTGAGGTCGGGGAGGGGATTGAGGAGCAGCGCCGGCGTCTCCGCGCTCTCGGTGAGATTGTAAGCCAGGATGTGCCGCATCAAATCTTCCCCGGCGAGATGGCTTAGCGGCGTGAATTGGTTATCCACTAAGAGGACATTCCCTTTCGCAACGTAATCCTCCGGGATCACGTAGTAGCGTTCCAGGTCGCCGGTGTCCAATGCGGCCTGGGCCGCGGCTTCATCGGGATAGACTTGCAGGATCTCCTGGGGGAAACCCGGCGGAAAATCGTTGAGCAGCTGCGCTTCATCCACGTACCCGATCCGCAGAGCGCCAGGGTCCGCCAGGGAACCGCTGAGGAGTTCGGCGTCGCCGCTGTTCTCGAAGGCCTTCTCCGCCAGGGATTGGGAGCCGACGGTCATCAGCAGGATGAAGACCGGCAGCACGAAGGTGGTCAGCCAGAACGAGGGTTTGCTCAGTGTGGTGACGATCTCATGTTTTATGACAATGATGACATTTCGCATGGTTTTTCCTTGGGCCTTATGCCCGGCTCTCGCGCAGGTCGGTGAGGATTCCCTTGAGACTTAAGCGCTGGCCGTAGCGCAGCATCCCCAGGCGGAAGACACGCGCAGCGAGCCAGACACTACCCGCGGCCGAGGCGACGAGCAGAAGCCAGCTGACCGCCAGCTGCCAGAAGGGGATCACGGTCAAGCCCCAGCGCAGGAGGATGGTGGTGAAGGAGGTGGTAGGAAATAGGCTCAAGGCGATGACCAGAGGGCTGTTAGGCTTGGCGATGAGCACGCTGAGGAAGAACATGGGAAAGGTAAACAGCATATTGATTATCCCGGAGATTTGTTGTCCCTGCTGCACCTCGGTGACGGAGGCGCCGATGACCGTCATCAAGCCGGAGACGAGGGCGTAGGCCGGGAGAAAATAGAGCGCCGTCATTCCCAGCAAGCCCCAGGGTACCTGGAGCGCCCGCAGCTCCGCGACGAATTGTGCGCCGATGAGTAAGCCGCCGGCTAAGGCGACGACCCAGACGCCCACCTGGGTCAAGGCCACGGCCATCAACCCGAGGGCCTTGCCGCCGATCAGCTGCTCCGGCGCAAGCGAGGTGGCGAGAATTTCCATTGTGCGGTTCTCTTTCTCGTCGGTCACGGCCTGGAGCATGTAACCGCCGCCTGAGAGCACGACGATGAAGAAGAATATAGCCCCCGCAAACGGCATGACCAGACTCAAACCATCGTGGCTACCGAGCTCGCGCTTGCCGTCGCCAGTGCGAATTGTCAGCTCCGCGCCATAGAAAGCGCGCGCCTGGGTCTTTTCTGGGAGTTGTTGCAGCACCAGGCCGGCGCGCATGAAATCCCAGAAATCTTCACAAGCCCCACTGCCCGGTTCTTTTTCCAGGTAATAGAGTTCCACGGCCGGCTGCTGGAGGTAATCCGCCGGGATGATGTAGTACGCTTGGATTTCTTCGGCTTCCAGCGCGGCGCGCACGGCGGTCTCGTCGGGGTAGGCGTGGATGGCGACGCGTTTTTCGTCATCGCCCAGGGCGGCGAAGGCGTCGGGCCGCAGGATGCCCGCGTGATCCACGTACCCCAACGGGCGGCTGTCTTCGCTGGAGATGGCGACGAGGATCACGATGGCCATTCCCACGACGATCAGCAGCGGCACGCCTAACGTGGCGATGAGGAAGGATTTCTTCCCCACCATTTTGCGATACTCGTGTTTGGCGACCAACCACAGTTTAGGCATTGCTGGTCTCTCCCTCGCCCTTGACCACGGAGATGAAGATGTCGTCCAGCGACGGCTCGGCGATCTCGAAGCGCTCGATTTTGACGTCGGCGCGGGCCGCCAGGGCGCGGAAGATGTCTTGGGGGGCGATGCCGGGTTCCAGTGCTAAGTGCCACGCGCCGTTATGCCGCTGGGCTTTCAGGACGCCGGCCAGCTGCGTGAAATCGCCCTGTCCGGCCACCGTCACGGCGTTGCCGGCGAAATCACGCTTGATGTCATCCACCTTGCCGTAGAGGACGGTGCGGCCCTCGTGGATGAGCACGATGCGGTTGCAGAGCGCCTCCACCTGGTACATCTGGTGCGTGGACATGATAACCGCCCGTCCAGCCTGCCGCTGCTCCTCGATAATATCTTTGACCAGGCGCGTGTTGATGGGGTCCAGCCCGGCGAACGGCTCATCCACGACAATGAGGTCGGGTTCGTGGAGCAGCGTGGTGATGATCTGGGCTTTCTGCTGCATTCCTTTGCTCAGTTCCTGGACCTTTTTGGTGCGATGTTCGTAGAGGTCAAAGCGCCTGAGCCAGGTTTCCAGGCGTTGGCGGGCGGTGGCCTTGTCCAGCCCCTTGAGCGTGGCGAGGTAGATCAGGGTTGGCTCCAACTTGAGGTCTTTGTACAGACCGCGTTCCTCCGGCAGGTAGCCGATGCGGTTCTTTTTCTCCTCGGTCATACCGCCGCCGAAGAGCGTGACCTCACCGCACTCCGGTTTGAAGATATCTAACATCATGCGGAGCGTGGTTGTCTTCCCCGCGCCGTTGGGGCCGAGAAGGCCGAAGATCTCACCGGGGTGAACTTCAAAGCTAACGTCCTGCACGGCCTGGACATGGCCAAAGGATTTCTTTAGATGTGAAACGTTGACAGTTGGGGTCATTGCTTGCTCCTTGCTATCTCTATCTCTGTCTCTATCTCTACTCTTTATCTCTGTCTCTACTCTCTATCTCTTCTGTATTATACCAC
>JAUWHU010000486.1 GCA_030605705.1 Thermoflexia bacterium
GGGTGAAGGGCGGGTCGCTGGAACCGCTGACCGGCCCCGCGATGCTGCGCACGCCATTGCTGCGCCGGGGAGGCAGTGATAATCAGCTCTTAGCGGTCTGTCAGGGCAGCGAACTCGCTTTTTACATCAACGGGGAACAGGTGGCCCTGGTGGAGGATGATACCTTCGACAGCGGCGATATCGGGATGGCCGCCGGATTGTTGGGACAGGGGGAGACCACAATCGTGTGGTTCGACGATTTGTTGGTGAGTGAGCCGTGAGGACGCAGCGACCCGGTCAGTTGCGCCTCTACGGTCTCCTGGCCGTGGGGCTGATCTTAGCGTTACTCATGTTGGCCGACTGTGGCGCGTCTTCGTTGAAGGAACCCTGGGAGGAACCCTTCGATGAGGTGGGTAGCTGGCAGCTGAGCTCCGACGCCGCCGCCGAGGTTGCCATAACCAAGGGGCAGCTGCAAATTCACATCCTGCAACCCGGCCAGATCGCCTGGGCTACGGCGGGCCGCACCTTCAGAGATTTCCACTTGCGAGTGGAGGCGACGCAGATTGCCGGGCCGGTGGATAACGAGTACGGCGTCCTGGTACGCCTGGAGGATGACGCCCATTTTTACGCCTTCTCCATCAGCGGTGATGGGTACGTGCGTGTCGCTCACTACGCCGCCGGCGTCTGGACGGTGCTGGGGTCGGATTGGGCGCCCCAGGCTGCCGTGCATCAGGGCGCGGCGACCAATGTCCTGGAGGTGGAGGCGCGCGGCACACAGTTCACCTTCTGGGTCAATGGGGAGCAAGTGGCGCAGGTCACGGAAGAGACACTGCCTGACGGCGACGTAGGGCTTTACGCGGGAGCTTTCGACGAAGCGGGGGTGCAGATCGCCTTCGACAATTTGCTCATGTCATCTGTGGTACAATAGAGAGAGGGAGCGATAAAGCGAGAAAGCGATAAAGCGAGAGAGCGAGAAGACGAAATGTAGAGGGAACCCTCGTGGTTCGCCATTTGCCATTTGCCATTTGCCATTTGCCATTTTCATAGGAGGAAAAAATGGAACGAGAAGAATTGGATCAGGAAATTGAAGTTTTGCGTTATCCGTGGCTGCGCAATTTGTTCTTTGTGGTGTTGTATGCGGCTATTTTGATCTTTCTCTGGCATTTCCCTACTGAGGGAGGAAGGCAGTTCTTCCAAAAGCTGCTGTGGGGGATCGTCTACATCCTGGCCGGTCTGGCAGTGGTTGGAGGCGCCGTGCTGGTGTTCATGTTCATTCTGCCCGCGTTTCCTGAAGAGGAAGAAGACGAGGAATATGATGAATACGAGGAATATGACGAAGACGAGGATTTTTCTCTAATAGATCAGGAGGGTTTTCGGGAACTTCTGGAAAGTCTCACCGCGGATGAGATGCGGGTAGTTGAGGGCCGTTCGGTAGCCGTGCCCGCATTGCAGGACCCGCAGCGGGCGGAGATGGTTTTGGATATCCTGCGCGACATGGTTGACACAGCAGATGACCCCGGAACGTTGGTTGCGGACCGGCACACCGGCGTGATCATGGTCGAGGGAGAGGGCGACGAGCAGGCGACGGCGCGATTGTTGCGTGATGTCCGTACCCGCCTGCGCCGTGAGGGGATCAAGGTGCGCCAGCCGCGCTGCTGATGCGGGTCTACTTGGAATCGTTAGGCTGCCGGTTGAACGCAGCCGAGATCACCGAGCTGGCCAGTCGTTTTGCCGGGGCCGGCCACAACGTTGTCGAGGCGCCGGAAGCGGCGGACGTCATCGTCCTCAACACCTGCGCGGTGACGGCCCAGGCGGCGCGCAAGAGCCGCCATCGTCTGCGGACGCTGCACCGGCGTAACCAGCGGGCGCGCCTCGCGGCAGTGGGTTGCTGGGTCAACTATTCCCCAGACGGGGCAGCCGGCATCTCTGGCGTGACGTGGGCGCTCCCCAATGCCGATAAACCTCGCACTATCGAGCTCCTCACCGGTCAGGCTGCGGAGCCGTCGGTTCTCTGGGAGCCGGGGCATGGAGGATACACCCGCGCCTTCCTCGGCGTGCAAACCGGCTGCGATAACGTCTGTACCTACTGCATCACCCGCATCCTGCGGGGGCCGGCGCGCAGCCGCTCGCCGGTTGCCGTGGTGACTCAGGTGCAATCCCTGGTCGCGCACGGCGCGCAAGAGGTGGTGCTCACCGGCGTCAGCCTGGGGGCCTACGGCCATGACCTGGGGCTAGAAAACGGGTTGGCGGCGCTGGTCGCCGCGATACTGCAGGACACCGACCTCCCACGCTTGCGCCTCTCCTCCGTCGAACCGTGGGACGTGGACGAGCAACTGCTGCGTTGCTGGGAGTCCCCGCGCCTGTGCCGCCAACTGCACCTGCCCCTTCAGGCGGGCAGCGATGCCGTGCTGCGTCGCATGGGCCGCCGGATCACCACGGCGCAATTCGCCCGGCTGGTGGAACGCGCCCGCGCCATCTCGCCGGACCTGGCCCTCACCACTGACATCATCACCGGCTTCCCTGGCGAGTCGGAGAGCGACTTCGCGGAGGGGCTGGCCTTTGTCGCAGCGCAGCACTTCGCCCGCCTCCACGTTTTCCCCTACTCGGAGCGCGCAGGGACGCCGGCCTTGCGGCTTTCCGGCTCTGTGCCGGTGCGCGCGCGCCGGGCGCGGGCGGCCCGGATGCGCGCCTTAGGCGAGCGGTTGGCCGCCGCTTATCGCCGGCGTTTCTTAGGGCGGGTGTTGCCGGTGTTATGGGAACGTCGGAACGCTGCCGGGCGCTGGCGCGGCCTGAGCGACAATTACCTGGAAGTCGTGACAGATTCGCCGGACGATCTCTACAATCGTATCACGTCCACGCGGTTGGTCAGTATAGAAGGCGAGCAGCTGCGCGCTGAGCCTCAATTTTGCTTGTAGTAACGACTTTAGTCGTTCAAATAAGGTCAGAGCGACTGAAGTCGCCACTACGTCCGCCATATCTTGCGATTTTTATGGAACCCTGGGCCTGTGAGATACGTCCTAAACAAGGCCTGTGTGACACGAATGCTCTGTTTTGCTGTCACGTGTCTTTGATGTAACCGGGCTAACAAGCCCTTCATTTGATGACGATGTTTTTTAAGGAGATGAGATGAACACAAGATTTTGGAATTCCCAACGTATCGTTTTACTGACCGTTGTGACTTTGACAATGGCGCTGGGACTGGCGTTCTGGCTGGGTGGCTCGCCACGGGCGGCGCTGGCGGATATCGAGACATCGTTGGCGCAAGGCGAGGGAACCCTGGCCGAGAGCGGCGTGCTGCAGGCACTCACGCCCACGGTGCAGATCCACACACCCGTCAACGAAGCCATCATCACTCAGAGAGAAGGGACGACTATCACTATCAGCGGGTTCGCCTGGAACTACACCCCACAACCCTTCCCCGGTGTGCCCACGCTATACGCCATTGATAATTTCGGCGGTGGCGGCGACTACTACGTGAAGTGGTCGGCAGCGTATTCCGCAACAGACTACGTGCTCAGAGAGGCCGATAACCCCGAGTTTGGAAGTAGCACCTCCTATCCGGTCTCGGACATCCAGAAATTCATCACGGGGAAAGGCGTGGGCGCCTATTACTATCAGGTCCGGGCCTATAATGCCGAGGGACGCCCCAGCCGCTGGAGCAATGTCGAGGTGGTGACTGTTACCACCGCCAGCGCTGCCGCCCTGGGCGCACAGGCGACCCTCTCTACCTCGCCAGGCGTGACGCTTCAGGAGGTGCTGACTGCTACGGCAGCTCTCACCGTCGAGGTGCGCATCAACGGTGGCTCCTGGCAGACGGCGACGGTGACGGAGGATGTTGGTGGCTGGTGGAACTGGCACTACGACTGGACGCTACCTCAAGAGGACGACGCCCAATACACGCTCCAGGCGCGGGCACAGGACAGCACCGGTACCGGTGAGATGGACACCATCACCGTCACCATTAGCAATGCCGCTTTTTACTGCTACCTCCCCATCGTCTACAAACGTTGGCCGCCTACTCCCTATCCGCCGACCCTGAACGAGATCGAGAACGCGGATGGCGACGGGAACTACACGGTCAGCTGGGAATACGGGACCTACCCCGGGGTTCCCGAGCCCACGAGTTTCACCTTGCAGGAGGCGTCCGACACCGGGTTCACCGCTCCGACAGAATGGACGTTCCCCGGCAGCACTTTCTCCAAAGCTTTTACGGATAAACCTTCCGGCACTCACTACTACCGCGTGCGAGGCGCCAACGAGCACGGCGCAGGCGAGTGGAGCGACGTCCGCTCGGTCGCAGTGCAGGGCTTCTACGATGATTTCTCGGACGCCAACAGCGGCTGGCCGCGCGCGACTTACAACCATCCTGACGGCGTCGGGCTGATGAGCGTGGACTACTTTGAATCCACCTACCGCATGAAGATACTGCTGAATGTCAGTGACCGCAATAACCGTAAGATGGGCGTCGTGAAAGCCCCCACCACCAACTCGTTCTCGAACTATGACGCCTCCGTAGATCACTACTTCCACGCGGCGGGTGATCAGGGCGGGAACCCTCCTGAAGAGGGGAAGGCTGCTTTGATTTTCGGGGCGAATAGCAATTTCTCCACCATCTACGTCTTTGAGTGGAACTACAACGGCAGTTGCGCGGTGACCCGTTACCGGGACGTCACTGTACCGGCCTCCAGCTACGACGGTTTCGGTGGTAACGCCAAGACCGACATCATCATGGGCTGGCGCGAGTGTGCGAGCTTTGGCCTGCAGACGGGCTACGACAAGACCAACCACGTCCTGGTCGAAGTGCGGGACAACCACGCCACCGTCTACGTTGTCAGTGGAACTGTCAAGCACAAGGTACATGAGTTCACCGATGACCAGCTGCGGTCCCATCGCCAGGTCGGGCTGGTCACAGGCTCGTGGCTCTGGACGCCGGTGGAGTCACGCTTCGACAATTTCCAGCTGGATTCACATTAGATAACTCTGTTTGCAGCTCCCTTTCCTCTAGCTGTGGCTGGTCTCCGACCGAGCCATTCCTGGGGGGAAGGGAGCTGCTTGAACGGGGGGAGGTGCTGCCGCGATGAAGCCATTACAAATTCAAGAAGGGCGAGAGGGCGTTTACTTCTACGTTCAGCTCATTCCCCGCGCGGGGAAAGACACCATCGTGGGCCTCTACGACCGGGCGTTGAAGGTGCGTCTCAAAGCGCCGCCGGTGGAGGGGAAAGCCAACGCGGCGCTGGTGAAGTTTCTGGCGCGCTGCTTAGACGTGGCCCGCAGCGATGTGCGGATTGTTGGGGGACACACCAGCCGCCGGAAACGGATCTTCGTTGCCGGCCTTGCGGGCGCTGAATTGCGACGGCGGTTGGGGCTGGGGGAGGCGTCAGCCGTCAAACGTCAAGCGTAACTCTCGTCCCTTAACTCCTAACTTCTAACTTCTAACTTCTAACTTCTAACTTCTAACTTCTAACTTCTAATCCCCAACTCCTGATTCCTCTTCCGCTGCCCGCTTGAAGTAGAAATCCAGCACGTCGTGGGCGATGGGAACCGCAACGGTAGAGCCTTCGCCGCCGTTGTAGACCCAGACGACCACGACGATCTCCGGCTCCTCGACCGGCGCGTAGGCCAGGAACCAGGCGTGGGTGGGGAGCGTCTGCCCGGTGGGGACAGGACACAGTCCCGTCTTTATCGCCAGGTCGTCGCAATACTCGGCGGTCCCCGTCTTGCCTGCCACGCGCACTCCCTCGATCTGGGCGAGAGGGGCCGTCCCTGCGCTCACGGCCTTCTCCAGCCCTTCCTGGATGATCGGCCAGATCGCGTCATCCACGGGCAATTGGTGGAGTACCTCCGGCTCAAAAGGGCGCACGACGTGGCCTTCGGCGTCGCTGATGTGGTGGATCAGCTGGGGGCGGTAGATCGTGCCGTTGTTGGCAACGGCAGCCATCACGTTCGCCATCTGCAACGGCGTGACGGTGAGAAAGCCCTGCCCGATGGACATGATGTAGGTGTCGCCGGTGGTCCAACTTTCCTGATAGAGCTCGCGCTTCCGTTTGGGGGTAAAAACCGGCACCGTGACCTCGCCGGGAATGTCAATCCCCGTGGGATCGCCCAGCCCGAAATTGGTGGCCCACTCGACCAACCGGTCAATCCCCAACCCCTCGAAGTGGATCTCTTCGTAGCCGCCGCCTAATTTGTAGAAAAAGGTGTCGCACGATTGCGCCAGCGCGTCAACCACGTTGAGGGAACCGTGCCCGATGCCAAGTTGCAGGTGAATCCAGCAGTAGAAAGGCTGAGCCGCGCCAGGGTCATTGGGGGCCAGCTTATTGGGCAGCAGGATGCGGCCGGGACAATTGAGCGTTGTGTAGCGGTTGATGAGACCTTCCTGCAGTCCGCCGGTGGCGGGGACGATCTTGAGGGTCGAACCCGGCGGCACCAGGTCGGCGATGGCGTGATTGTAGAGCGGCGCATGTGGATCGTCGAGGAGTGCCTGGAGCTCCTCGAATTCCCCCGGTTTGGTGATGCCCTGGGCAAAGAAGTTGTTGTCGTAAGTGGGGAGGCTGATCAGGGAGAGGACTTGCCCATCGCGGGGATCCAGCGCTATCACGACGCCACGCTGCGACCCCACCTCCGTCAGTCGCTCGCGCAGGGCATCCTCAGCGACCTGTTGCAGTTCCGTGTCTAAGGTCAGGTAGACGTTATCGCCGGTGACCGGCTCGATGGTCTCGCCGACGGTGCGCTTCTCCCGCCCCAGGATGTCCCGCACCACGTACTTGCGCCCCGGCACGCCCCGCAGGAAATCCTCTGTGGCCGCTTCGACACCGGCGTAGCCGATGCGATCCACGTCGGGATTGTAGCCTTGAGCCTCGAACTCCGTTACCTGTTCCGGTGAGATCCTCCCCAGGAAGCCGATGACCTGCGAGGTGAGCGCGCCCGTGGGATAGTTCCGGCGCGGGATGATCTGGATACCTACACCGGGCAGCGTCACACCGCCCTCCTGGGCAATCAGCTGCGCCAGGTCCCGGTCCACGTTCTCGGCGACGACCAGCGGTGCGAAGGGGGCCACGTAGAGCACGTCGGCGACTCTCTCGACTATTCCGGGGACCGGGGGACTGCCGTAAGGAGGGAACCTGGCGCGCCCCACCGTCTCTAAATCCGGCTGATAAGGCTCCGCGTTGTCCGCGCCGCTGTACGGCACATCAATCAACCGCGCAAGACGTTCCAACACCGCCCGTTTCCGTTCCGTGTCTTCCGGCAGGTAGCCGGGTGTGATGGTGACATTGTAAGCCGGGACGTTACGGACCAACAATTCGCCGTGGCGGTCATAGATGACACCGCGCGACGGCGAGATGGAGACCAGCCGGTATTGTTGCAACTCGGCTTCGGCGACGTAGTACCCGCGCTCCAAGAATTGTAACTGCCAGAGGCGGATGATGTAAGCGCCTATCACTACCAGGATGAACCAGCCGAAGAGCGCCAACCGGGGCGAGCGTTTGATCCAGGAGGGACGTGAAGGCCCGGTGGAGGATTGCGGCAAGGGGGTCCTCATAAATTCACCCCGCTACGCTGCGGTGCGCGCTGGTGGAACCAGACGAGGAAGCGGAAACTGAAGGGTGAAAGGAGCAAGTTGAGCAATGCTGCCGGGCCAATGAGGGTGGCGTAGGCGCGTCCCACGGCGACGGGGTAGCCCAGGAGCACCATCAGCGCCAGGAAGACGGTGTGTGCGAGCAGGGTGCCCAGCCCGGAGACGAGGGCCAGCCTTATGATGGTCGGGCCAAGCCCGTGGATCCAGCTTTGCCCGGCGACGAACGTCACCAGCGTCAGGGAGATGGTCCAGAGGCCAAAGGGGCCGCCAGAGAGCAGATCACAGAATAAGCCGCCGATGAAGCCCCAGAGCGTCCCCTCGTTCAGCCCCCGGATGATGGCCCAGGTGATGACCAATAACAGTACCAGATCGGGTCGCCCGCCCAGGAGGCGTATCTTATTCAGCCAGACACTCTGCAACACTGCGCCGACCAGCAAGATGGGAATGCCAAAATAGAGGCTCATGACCCCTCCTCGAATTCCTCCACCGGCGGCCGGTTAAAGTCGGTGATGACGACGACCACCTCCAGGCGGCGGAAATCCAGGACGGGGCGGAGCACCGCTTCCTGGAAGAGCGCGGCCTCCTGGTAGGAGACATCTTCCACTTGTCCCAAGATCAAACCTCTGGGCAGCAGCCCTCCCACCCCTGAGGTGATGGCGATCTCGTTCTCCACTATCTCCTCATCGGGCAGGATGCCCGTCATGACCAGTGAGCCATCCTCCCGCCCTACTACCATCCCTGAGATGCGAGAACCCTGGAAGAGCGCGGCGACGGTGCTGCTGGGATCGTTGATGAGCTGGACGTAGGAGAGGTGGGGAGTCACCTGGGCAATGCGCCCGACCAGGGCCGCCCCACTGGTGACTACCGGCATCCCCACCGCCACGCCGTCGCGGGAGCCGACGTTGATGATGAAGTAGCGCAAGTAGGGGTTAGTATCCTCGCCGACGACCTTGCCACGGGGGAAGATGTCACTGCCGCGTTCCACGATGTCGGCCCCGACCAGGGAATAGGTGGGGTTTTCCGACTTGAAGTCCAGCAGCTCGCGCAGCTGTTGGTTTTCTGCCACGTACTGCTCGCGCAGGCGGATGTTCTCGATGCGCAGAGTATCGTTGGCAGATTGTAGCTCGTCTACTTGCTGCTGCAACACGCGGACGTCGCGCGTGGTCTGGAAAAGGTTACCGACTCCGGTGATGAGGTCGGAGAGACCGCGTTCCACCGGCGCGACTACCAGTCCTAACAGGTTTTCAAATGGCCCTAAAGCACCGGCTTCGTGCAAGATCAAGAGGAGTAACGCGACGGCCAGCAGGGTATAGGGCAACCATGGACGGCCTTGTCGGGTCATCGTGCCTCCCCTGGCAACACGTCAGGAAGCAGAGCCACCGGGACTTCGCTGATTCTCCGAGGAGAGTGTCTGATGCAGGACGTCGAAGTTCTCCAAGACTATGCCAGCGCCCCGCGCCACACAGGTCAGGGAATCCTGTGCCACCCACGCCTGGATGTGAGTCTCCTCACTGATACGTTCGGCCAATCCTTTGAGCAGTCCGCCGCCTCCGGCCAGGCAGATGCCCGTTTCCATTAGATCGGCTACCAGCTCCGGCGGCGTCTCATCTAAGGTGTCGCGCACCAGGTCCACGAGGATGTTGATGGAGCGCGAGAGCGCCTCGCGGATCTCAATACTGCTGATCTCGATCTCTTCGGGCAGGCCGGTGATGAGGTTGCGGCCCCGCATACTCATGGTTTGTTCCTCGGGCAGGGGGTAGGCGGAACCGATGTTGATCTTGATGCGTTCTCCCATCCGTTCACTGATGGCTAAGTTGTACTTCTGCCGGGCGTATTGGACAATATCCTCGTCCAGCTCGTCGCCGGCGATGCGGAGGCTCTTGCTCACGACGATGCCTCCCAGGGCGAAGACGCCCACCTCGGTGGTGCCGCCGCCGACATCCACGATCATGCTGCCCTGCGCCTCCGTGACGGGGAGGCCGGCGCCGATCGCCGCAGCCATGGGTTCTTCGATCAGGTACGCTTCGCGCGCGCCGGCGGCCAGGGCGGCGTTCTTTACCGCGCGCTTCTCCACCTCGGTCACGCCGCTGGGGATCCCGATGATCACACGCGGGCGAGGGAAGGGGATGAAGACTTGTTTGTGTGCCTGCCTGATGAAGTATTCCAGCATTGCTTGGGTGATATCGAATTCGGAGATCACGCCGTCGCGCAGCGGGCGGATGGCGACGATACTTGCAGGGGTTTTCCCTACCATCTCCTTGGCTTCCGCGCCGATTGCCAAGATTTGCTGGCGGTTTTTATCCACAGCCACCCACGAAGGCTCGTTGATGACGATGCCTTTACCGCGTACATAGACCAGTGTGTTGGCTGTCCCCAGATCAATGCCTACATCCAGGGAGAACAAACCTAATAGCGCATTTATGGGATTGAACACGTATTGTTCCTTTTGTTATTCTATCTCCGGCGTGCTGATTGCCGGTTTGATGAGTTGATCTTTTGAGCTGCCAACTGTTATTATACCACAAGTCAGCTGGCCGAGTAGTTTGCGGTCAGCTGTCACCGATTCAACAGCTGCTCTACACCGGCCAGGGTGGTGACGCGGGAGATTTGGCGCACGAAGTCGTGAGGCGTCTCACTGAGCGACCACAGCTGGCGCACCGCCGGCCCCCAGGAATCGCTGCTTGCTGTGTTGTCGGAGGGGGCGTCCTCTGCATCGTCTGGGAAGCAGACCGTCGCCGGCCCCAAGGGGCGGCTGGCGTAAGCTCTGTGGAAGGCGAAGTAGGCCTGGTTCAGGCGGCGGAGGTGGTAGCCATGCGCCGAGAACACGCGTCGCCGGCTCTCCATGTACTGCTCGGCTACGATGATTTGTCCTTCCTCCAACAGGTAATCCACGGTGGTGCGGGTATCGTGCATCTCTGCGTGGAAGTAGAAGGACGAAGGTGTGCTCAGTTGTACTCCCAGTTGTAGTTCCTCTTCCCCATCCTCCTCCTCGCTGGTGAGAGGGTCGGGGAGGGATTTGGTGACCGTCAGGATGGGGACGTAAAAACGCCGGACGACCTCCTGCCCGCCCCATTCTCCCATCAGTGAGGCGGTGGTCTCGTTGATGGTGCGGGTTTCGTCAGTGTCGAAGTAATACCAGCCTAGCGGCGCTTGCATCAAGTAGTGATGTGTCCACTCGTGGGTCATCACGTCGGCGATTCTGCTTAGGGAGGAGCTCTCCAGGAGCATTGCCGGGTAGGCGGCGAGACCGCCGATAGACGTGACGTAGGTGGAAAGGTCCGGCTCGGCGGCTTCGATCTTTGTCTCCAGGGCTTGCCGTTGGGCAGCGTTCAGCCCGTTGACGAGTTCGTTTTGGTAGATTTTCTCAATGTGGTCGCGGCGGGAGACGATCAAGACGGAAGGCAGAGGGGTGAAGGTCCCGCTGACCGGCGGTAGGATTTGCCGGCAGCAGCCAAAGCCGCTGTCGGTGAGCACCTGGCTGATTTGTTCTCCTAAAATCGCTTCGGCGATGGGGGACTGCTGTGCCAGTTCCTCGCGGAGCGCGGCCAGGCTCTCCTGCTGCGCGGCGGTGGTTTGCTCTGGGTTGGCGACGGCGGGATCGCTATAGGCGCCGGCAATAGTGTATGAGAGTCGCCGCGCTTCCCAGACATTTGCTAGATAGGTAAGCACGAACCGCGAGCGATTCTCCTCGGTCATGAAGCGTTGCGGGGCCAGCAGCCCATACGCCGCTTTGCGGGCCAGCGCTGTTATCTCCCAAGTGATGAAGTCGAAGGATTCGCTCCCGCTCAAGATATCGAGACGTAACCTCTGATTCTGCATGGGCAGGGGGGCTTCCCCCACCGAGATGAACAGGAGGAGCAGCAGACTTACGCCCGATTTCAACCAGCGTTTCCAGGACTTTAACGAGAATTTTGCCACAACCGCAAGTGTAATGCCAAAAGGCGAATGAGCAAATGAAGAAATGAGGAAATGACAAATGAAGAAAATGAACAAATGGCAAATGGGTCTCCTGAAAAAAGATTAAGAATGAACGCAGAGACGCCAGGGCGCAGAGGCGCAGGGAAAAAATTAAAGCAGAGTTTAGTATTTTTGAAATAAAGGTGTGTTTGCGTCAGCAAAATAACTTACTGTTAAGCAATCTCTGCATCTCTGCGCCGCTGCGTTAAGAATGAGACTTTCTGCAGGAGAGTCGCAAATGAAGAAATGATAAATGAGCAAATGACAAACGAAGAAATGGCGAAGTCCACTTGCGCAAATTGCTTCTCTCGCGTATAGTTAGCCTGTAATTTTCAGAAGGAGACAAGTATGGAAATTGGAGCTGTTAGATTGGTAGATATTGATACTGAGGTACGGCGCGCGTATTTAGATTACGCCATGAGCGTCATCGTGTCGCGGGCTTTGCCTGATGCGCGCGATGGTCTCAAGCCCGTGCAGCGCCGCATCCTCTATGCTATGTACGATATGGGTATCCGTCCCGATACTCCTCACAAGAAATCCGCCCGCATCGTGGGTGAGGTGCTGGGAAAGTACCACCCTCACGGCGACTCCTCCATCTACGAGGCGATGGCGCGCATGGCTCAAGATTTTTCGGTTCGCTACCTGTTGGTGGAAGGGCAAGGTAACTTTGGCTCTGTGGATGGCGATCCCCCGGCGGCCATGCGTTACACCGAGGCGCGGCTGGCTCCCATCGTTATGGAGATGCTGCAGGACATTGATAAGGACACGGTGGATTGGTCGGAGAACTTCGACAGTTCTCTGAAGGAGCCGACCGTGCTGCCCTCCAACCTCCCCAATTTGCTGGTCAACGGCGCATCGGGCATCGCGGTGGGGATGTCCACTAACATCCCACCCCACAACTTAGGCGAGGTAGTAGACGCGCTGGTCTATTTGCTGGATCACTGGAAGAAGCTGGACGATGTCGGCGTGGAGGATTTGCTGAAGTTGATACCGGGGCCGGACTTTCCCACCGGTGGGTTGGTCTATCGTCGGGAGCAGGCTGATGCCGACGATATGCTTCTCAAGGCTTATGCCACCGGGCGCGGGCGGATCACCATTCGCGCCAGAGCGCACATAGAGGAAATTAAGGGGGGACGGCAGCGTATTGTCGTCACGGAGCTCCCCTATCAAGTGAACAAGTCCTCGCTGGTGAAGAGCATTGCCAAACTGGTGCGCGGAGGTAAACTGGAGGGCATCGCCGATCTGCGGGACGAATCCGATCGCCAGGGGATGCGATTGGTGGTGGATCTGAGTCGTAACGTGGATGTGGACCAGGCGTTGCGCGATCTCTACCGCCATACTTCACTGGAGACGCGATACAGTATTATCATGCTGGCGCTGGTAGATGGTCAGCCGCGCACGCTCCCGCTCAAGAAGGCATTGCTGATTTTCTTAGAACATCGCCTGGAGCTGCTTGTCCGTCGCGCGCGTTATGAGCTGGAGCGGGCGCGCCGCCGCGCCCACATCGTCGAGGGGTTGTTGATCGCCTTAGACAATTTGGACGAGGTGATTGACACGATTCGCCGCTCGCGCACCGTGGAGACGGCGCGCAAGAACCTGCGCCGGCGCTTCAAGCTGTCGGAGGGGCAGGCACAGGCGATTCTTGATATGCCTCTTAAGCGACTGGCGGCTCTGGAACGGAAGAATCTCCAGGCGGAGTACAAGAAGCTGCGGGCGACGATCAAGTCGCTGGTAGTATTGTTGCGGAATCCCAAAAAGCAACGGGACGTCATCCGCGCCGAGTTGCTCTCTCTGCAGGAGCGCTACGCCGATCCCCGCCGCACGCACATCTTAGCGGTGAAGGGCGAGCAGGTGGATGTCGCGGCGCTGGCCCCCGATGAGCCGGTGTGGATCACGGTGACGCGGCAGGGTCACATCGGACGGACTCCTGGCGAGGGCAATCCTCCACGCATCCCTGCGCGGCCAAAGGAGGCTCCGGTGGCGATATTAGCCGCCTCGACACGGGACACGCTTACCCTGTTCACGGCGGAGGGCCTGGCGGTGTCATTGCCGGTACACCAGGTGTTGGAAGGTGAGGCCTGGCAGGGTGGCGGCAGCCCCAGGTCGGCGTTGACGCACCTCCGGGATGATGACGATGTCGTCGCGGCGCTGGCGATGCCCGCCTTACCGCCGGAGGGAGCGGTATTCTTCGTCACGGCGCAAGGCCAGGTGAAGCGTATGTTGCCGGAGGGATTGCCCGGTGTGGGACGGGAACCTATCACCATCATCCGGCTGGATGAGGGTGATTGGCTGGTGGATGTCGTCTGGGTGCTGGATAAAGATGAGATCGTGCTGGGGACGGCAGGAGGACAGGGAATTTGCTTCGCCGTGGCGGAGGTGCGTCCCACCGGCGCGAGCGCGGGAGGTATGGCCGGGATACGGTTGATTGATGAGGACGTGGTCGCCGGGGTGGCCGTGGTTCGCCCCCGGGCCAGGCTGTTGACCATCACCGGTCACGGCATGGCCAAGCGCACCCCCTTCGGCGAGCTGCCCCGCCAGCGACGGGGCGGCAAGGGTGTGCAACTCGCCAAACTGAATCGCGGCGAACGCTTGATGGGTCTGGGTACGCTGTTGACCGGCACGCGTTTTGTCTCGGTGACGCAGCGTGGCGCGGCTAAAACGCTCACCGGCCGTTCCGTGAAGGCGCAGGGGCGGGCCACGCGAGGAGCCTCGATCATCGCGTTGCGCGGTCGGGATCTGGTGTCCGGCGTTATCGTGCCCCACGAGCGGCTGGAGGGGAGTGAGGAGTGAGGAGAGATAGAGATAGAGATAGAGATAGAGATAGAGATAGAGATAGAGATAGAGATAGAGATAGAGATAGAGAGAGAAGAGGGTTGCGGAGTAGTCATTGGGACGCTGAGACGCGGGGACGCTGGAACGCTAAGACGCTGGAACGCT
>JAUWHU010000547.1 GCA_030605705.1 Thermoflexia bacterium
ATGGGGATCACTTGGGGACTGCCCGTGTCTGGGCTTGTGATCACCAGTTGGGTAGTGTAGGTTCCGGTGACCAGGCCGGAGATTTGGGGGGATACGGTGATGGCCGCCGGGGTGCTGCCCGTGATCGGGGCCGCGTTCAACCACCCCACTGCGGGGCTGATCTCCGCCGTCCAGGAGAGCGCACGCCCCGAACTCTCCAACTGGATGTTTCGCGCTGGGGGAGACGCCCCGCCCGCTTCGGCCATCCAGGTGATTGCGGCGGGGGTGGCCTCCACTTGCAGAGGAGCGAACCGCAGGATTACCAGCCCCATATCGCCATTGGCCACGTAAACGTATTCCCCCTCGACCTGGACATCATAAGTAGTCCCCGGCAGGCTGTAGGCCGCCACTGAAATCGGCTGGGTGGGCGTGATTAGGGACACGACCCGCACCCCGTCGCTGGCCAGAAAGGCAAAATCACCCTGCACGTCCACAGCTTTGGCGGAGTACCCCCAATCATTGCTTATCAGAGTCGGACTGACGGGGTTCGCGAGCGAGAGCGTCCACAAGCCCGAAATCGCGCTGGCCAGGTAAGCGGTCTCGTCCTGTACGTGTATACCGCGGGCGTAGATATTTGAACAGCTGTAATAGCCAGCCTGGGTCGGGTTGTAGGGGTCGGCCACCGAAATCACCTCTATCCCGCCGTCGATCGGAAATGATGGGTAGTAGGTCAGGTAAGCGTACTCGGCGTTCGCCCATACGTCGTAGGCGTCGTTTATAGGGGTGTAGTTGGCGATTTCCGTTGGGTTGTTCTTATCACTGACGGAGATGATCCGCAGGCTGGAGGGATTCGTTACGGGGTCTGGGACAGCGTCATCGCTGGTTGCCAGGTAGGCCAAATTTCCGGTGGCGAAGATGCTTTGCGCTCCGATCCCGTCCAGGCTGCACGCACCCAACAAGGTCGGGTTGCTTTTATCGCTCACAGAATAGAGCTTGAACCCGGTCAGCAGGTCGGCCATATAGGCGTAGTCTCCAGCCACGTAGATGTCTTTGGCGTAATCGTATCCGCCGGAAAGGGGTTCGTTGGCTATTACAACGGGATGTTCCGGGTCGGCCACCGAGACGACCGAAAATCCATCGTAGCCGCTGGCGATGTAGGCGTACCCATCGGCTACATGCAGCGCCAACCCAACGCCAATTCCCCCACCCGGGTTGACTGCGCTTACCTCCACGGGGTTGTTTTTGTCGCTCACCGAGATAATCCTCATGCCGCCCCCGCTATCTGCAACGTAGGCATGATCCCCCGCCACGCGCACATCGTAGGCACGCCCCGGGGTGTTGATAGAACCCAACTCGACGATATTATCAGGATCAGCCACCGAAAGGATCGCCATCCCGCCGTAATCTGCGCTCACATAAGCTGTATCTCCCACCACGTACACATCCGAAGCCCACGAGTGCCCGGTTTCCATCACGTCCAGCAAGTGAGAGCCGAGCAGCGTGGGGTGAGCGGGGTCAGCCACCGAAATCACATCTAGATAACCTGTCATCATACCGAAGCCCAAAGTGGAGGCCACATAAGCCTTATCGCCGACGACGTGGACGCCCTTAGCCACGCCCGTGGTTTGCAAGAAGCCCACTTCGGCGGGGTTGGCCTTATCCGCCACGGAGATAGTCACCAGCCCAGAACCGTCGGCTACATAAGCGGTATCGCCGGAGACGAAGACATCATAGCTATAGCCGACATACACCATACCCGTCTCGGTGGGATTAGCAGGATCGGCCACAGAGATGACCCGCAATCTGCTGTACTTGAGCCAATACACGTAATCGCCCACGGCATGGATGGCCGTCCCGCCGCTGCCGGCGGGCAGGGAGCCTACTTCGGTGGGATTGGCCGGGTCGGAGATCGAAAAGACGTGCAGGCCGTCTCCCGCGATGAGATACGCGTGGCTTCCATCCACATCCAGCGCGTCAGTGGCCGCGTTCATGATGTCTGTGCGCCCGACTTCAACGGGCTGGGCGGGGTTGGAGATATCGTAGATGAACATGTGCGCGCCGACGCCCAGGTAGGCGTAGTCCCCCTGCACAGCCAGCCGCCTGAGGTCGCCGCCGACTTGCGCGACGATTTCCAGGGTGTATTCGGGGAGTTGTGCGGATGATTCTGGGACCGCAGCCGCCGCAGGCACCGCAGGCGCAGGCGCGCTCCCGCCTCCAAATAGCCGCAGCAAGGTCAATGCAAGCACCAAACCCAGCGATACTGAAATCAGCAAATGTTTGACTCTCATGGTTGTCTCCTTATTCAATTCCGTTTGGTAAATAGAGTTGTTCCTGAATAAACGAAACCGGAAATTGGACGCGGATTTGATTACACGGATGACTCCCCTGAAAAAAGGGGCTAATTTTAACGCAGAGACGCCAAGGCGCAGAGATTTCTGAATGATGCTGCAATATTTTTAAAAATCAAGACCTTTGATTAAACAAATCTTGAGCTACCATTTAATTTTCTTGGCGTCTCTGCGCCTCTGCGTTGAAGATTTCGGTTTTTTTAGTAGACTCACGGATAAAAAACAAGGAAAAATCCGTGTTGATCCGTAATATCCGTGTCCAAAAGCCTCCCGTTTTTATTGAGGAGCAACTCTAATTGGTATGTTGGCGGCTCAGCTTGTCACCCTCTCTCCTGGTCTCCCCTGGTCCCACCTGCGCCCTCCCCCACCCTCAAGGTTGGGGAGAGGGCTACGGCGCGTAGTTGCACAGTACCAGCCCTTCGAGTTACTTCAGGACGAGCGGCAGGTAGACCATCCACTCCCTACTATAGTACTCGTCTGCGCCCAGGTCCGGGATGCCGGTGTCGGGA
>JAUWHU010000110.1 GCA_030605705.1 Thermoflexia bacterium
CATTTTCTTTCTCCTTAATTTTACCTGGGATGACAGCTCTTCCCCGAGCACGCAACCCAGGATTGCTTGCTCCACGGAACTCGTTGCATACTGAGATGAGGGAGGCTCTCAGGGAAACAGGTACGTCACTCCACGACCACGTTGCCTTGCAACGTTGATACCCTCGGCGGGTATTGTACAATAGCTACATCACTTTGTCAATAATCCCTGGCCTCGAAGTTGACGCTTTTCCCGTCTGGATGTAAACTGGGGAGGCGTCGCACCGACGGCTTACAGCCGACCGACTAACCGCTTGTGGACAATTATTATCACAATGAGGGAGTGTTGAAAAGGAGGGAATGGACGATGAAAGACGCATTTGATTTGCCTGATATGGATGAATTGGCGCGCCAGATGGAAGACGCGATGGCCGAAGCACAAAAAGCGCTGGTAGATTTGCCTGCGCAGATGGGTGGGCTGGAAAACGTCATGGGAT
Organism: Thermoflexia bacterium; assembly: GCA_030605705.1. GTDB lineage: Bacteria > Chloroflexota > Anaerolineae > B4-G1 > SLSP01 > JAUWHU01. The sequence goes on from JAUWHU010000110.1 coordinate 476, forward strand.
CGCTTTCGACACTGATGGGAGGAATGCCCAAATGAGACCGGCCACAGCTTGCCTATTCGCCACTCACCATTCATCATTCTCCATTCTCCATTCTCCATTTGCTCATTTGCTCATTTGTCATTTTTAATTGTCTTCATTCTCCATTCTTCATTCGCCATTCTCTTCAGGAGACTCACGATGACCAATACTTTTGAACTGATCCTTCACGCAATGGCCCACGGGGGCGAAGCCATCGGGCGCCACGACGAGCGGGCCATCTTCGTGCCTTACGCTATTCCCGGCGAGCGCGTGCGCGTAGAAATTGTGGAGGAGCGCAAGCGTTTCGCGCGCGCCCGCCTGGTGGAGGTGTTGGAACCGTCTCCGGCGCGGGTAGAGCCGCCCTGTCCCTACTTCGGGAAGTGTGGCGGCTGTCACTTTCAACACATTGCCTACCCCGTGCAGGCGCAGCTCAAGGGCCTCGTGGTGCGGGATCAGTTCCAGCGCATCGGTAAATTCGAGGAGCCGCCCATCTTAGAGCCTATCCCCGACGAGAGCGGCTGGGAGTACCGCAACCACGCCCGCTTCCACGTCACGCCGGAGGGACGTCCCGGCTTTTTGGCCGCCAACAGCCACGAGGTGATCCCCATAGAGGATTGTCTGATTCTGCACCCGCTCTTGAGTCGCCTGTATACTTCATTAGACATGCTCTTGCCTGACGTGGAACAGCTGGAACTGCGGGTCGGCGCCGCGACCGGCGATCTGCTGGTCGCCCTGCAAACCTACGATGAGGAACCGCCCGCGTTGGAAGTGGATTTCCCCCTCTCCATCGTGCAGGTGCTGCACGACACCACCATCGCGCCCCTCGTCGGTCTGGACTACATCACGGAGATTATACACGGGCGCGAGTTCCGCATCTCTGCCACCAGCTTCTACCAGGCAAACTCTCCCCAGGCCGAGCGGCTCGTCGAGATCGTTTTAGGCGCGCTGGAGCTCAAAGGTTACGAGAAAGTGCTTGACGCCTATTGCGGTGTGGGCCTGTTCACCGCTTTTCTCAGCGAGGAGGCCGGCTTCGTCACCGGCATTGAGATCAGCCACGATGCCGTGGTTGACGCCACGTACAACCTGGCTGCCGCCGATAATGTCACGCTCTTGGAAGGCGCCGTCGAGGATGCGTTGCCCGAGCTGGAACAGCGGTACGCTGCCGTGGTCCTTGATCCACCGCGCACCGGCCTGGAGCGCCACGCGCTGGACGCGCTGGTGGAACTCCAGCCCCGGCGGATCGCTTACGTCTCCTGCGATCCCGCTACGTTGGCCCGCGACGCTCGCCGCTTCGTCAACGCCGGGTATACGTTGGAATGGGTCCAGCCGGTGGATTTATTCCCGCAGACGTATCACATCGAGAATGTTGCGCTCTTCACGAGATAAAACCCAGACGGGCGGTTAAAATAAACGCAGAGTCGCAGAGAGGCAGAGCCGCAGAGAAAACCAGATAAAACTCTGCGCCTTTGCGCCTCTGCGTTAAGAATGAGACTTGCTGCAGGAGCGTGCGTGCTACAATTACTTTCAGTCCCACCTTGGCCTTAAAAGTGAAATACACCCTCGTGAGCCACTTGCTCTTCACCGAGGACAAAGATTCACGCAAAGACTGAACTAAACAGTTGACTTTGCCCCAACTTTGAGTAAGATGTCCCCATGTCACAATCCCGGCAACTGCCAAACGCGCGTCCTTCTCACCTGACGACGGGTCGCAAGGATGACCATCTCCGCATCAACCTGGAGGAAGATGTCTCCTTCCGGGGGTTGACCACGGGGCTGGAGCGTTACCATTTCACCCACCAGGCCCTGCCCGAATTGAATTTAGAGGACGTGCGCACCGGCACGACTTTCTTAGGAAAACAG
>JAUWHU010000298.1 GCA_030605705.1 Thermoflexia bacterium
GTGGTAGAAAGCCACATCCGCTGGGCGACCTCGGTGGGTTCGCCCACCTGTGAGAAGGGTACGGTAGATGTGTTGATGGCCTTCGAGCTGCTGGAAGCCGGCCGCTGGATTGACTGGCTAAGGCCCGGCGGCGCGGTCATCGTCAACCGGCAGCACATCGTGCCGATGTCGGTCAGCGTAGGCGACGCGGTTTACCCGGATGAGGAAACCCTCCTCGCCGCGCTGCAGAAACGCGCGGGCCAAGTCGTCGTGGTGGATGCTCTGCCGCTGGCGGAGCAGGCGGGGAATGTCCGCACCATCAATACGATCATGTTGGCCGCGCTCTCCACGTTGTTGGAGACCGACCCGGCGGTGTGGGAAGCCGCGATCCTGCGCCGCGTGCCGTCGAAATACGCGGACGTAAACAAGGTCGCGTTCAAACTGGGGCAGGAAGCTGCGGCGAAGTAGCGATGTAAGTCAAACATCATGCGTCAAACGTCATGCGTCAAACGTCAAAAGACTCTCTCTCAAGGGCCCCCTGACGTTTGACGTTTCATGTTTGATGATGTTTTGCATCATGCGTCAAACGTCAAAAGAGCCTCCCTCGAGATTCCCCTGACGTTTGACGTTTATCCGCCGCCACATCTCGCCCGGAACAGTCCAGACGCCTTGGTGATATGAATCGCGCCGTGGTCGGCAATCCGCGCCTTGATCAGAGCCAGCAAAGCTGTCTGTTGCCCGGGCGAGAGCGGCTCCGTGATCAAGATACTTGAGGAAAGGATGTAAGCGAGCAGCAGGTCAGGCTCCGTCACGACCAAGGCATCCTCATACGAGTACATCTCGACATCCGAAAACCACTCAGACAGCTGCGCCGCGCCGTTTTCCAGCGTAAACCCAGCAGTTACCACAGAGCGCCGAGTGATTGTACCCGGCCGATAAACGTCCACCAGCTCCCAAAGCTCGCGCATGTGGGTTTCCCCCACCGTCGAAGTAAAGAACCGCCCACCGGGTTTGAGCACGCGCTGTATTTCCGCCAGTGTTTGGGAACGATCCGGCACGTGGTACAGCATGTGATTGGCGAGCACCGCATCGAAAGTCATAGCGTCAAAGGGAATCGTCGCCGCATCAATGACTCGAAAGGTAAAAGGATGGGTAACGGCAGACAGATTGCGCCGGGCATCGTCCAACATGCCGGCGGAGAAATCCGAGAGCGTAATATCCCACCCCACAGGGATACGATCCGCATTTTCCCGCCAGAGGTTGCCGGGGCCACAACCCAATTCCAATATCCGCGCTTCTGTGGAGCAAGTGAAGTGATCGAATACCCAACGCTGCCAGGGATATTCATTGACGCTGCAACGATCGTGTAACGCAATGCGCGCGTTCAGGTTACCCGAATCTTTGTACTGCTCAACCACAGTCTGCTTGTCCTGCGTCATGCTGTCCCTACCACTCCCAAACTATAATGCGCGGTGACACCAAGCATCAAGATCCAAGCTCGTCAAACGTCATGCGTCAAACGTCAAAAGAGCCTCCCTCGAGGTTCCCCTGACGTTTGACGTTTAACGTTTGATGATGTTTTGCGTCAGCCGCCAAAAAATTCTGTCTCAAGGGTCCCCTGACGTTTGACGTTTCCGCCTTGACCTTGATCACATCCAGCCGGTGTGAGCGCGGGTCTGGTTGTGCTCCACGATGGTCGTCAAGACCTCTTCGCCATTCACGCCTAACATCTCGCAGAGACCCAGACAATAAACCATGAGATCGCCGACCGCGTCCACCATCTCCTCCCGGTGATCAATCTCCGCCGCCGGGCGCTTGTCGCTGTTCTTGTACGCGCGGGCCAGTTCGCCGAGTTCCTCCACCATGAGGACGATTTCCTTGCCCACGTCCGTGACGTTCCAGCCCCGGTTGACTTTGTTTTGATAGATCTCGCGTTGGAGTACCGGCAGGTCAATCATCGTCTCTCCTTAAATACGGAGGAGGTAGTGGCGACTGAAGTCGCTCCGATCTGATTTGAACAACTAAAGTCGTTACTACGGGCAAAATTGCCAATATTCTCCGACGGTTTGAAACAGACCTCTGGGCATCGCTCTCCTCCCTTGCGGCGACGATGCTATTTGACATTCTGACAGATTCATCCTATATTAAATGATGAACGGTGGTAGTTGGGAGAAGAGCGCCATTAAATAAAACGATACCACACACTTCATGTTTGTGCAAGTTTATCCAGCTTATGCGAAGATTTCTTCGCATACTATATGTTATACGCCATTGCCAATAAAACAAATAAGGGGGTATGTTGATGCCTGAAAAGATTGATGAGCTCAAAGAAGAAGTATGGACACATTTTAAGGATTTCCAATATGTATTTTTAGCTACCGCGGAAGGTAATCAACCCA
>JAUWHU010000016.1 GCA_030605705.1 Thermoflexia bacterium
GAGAGTTTCAATCCCTCGGTCGGGATTCTGTTTTGTCGAACATTGACGGGGCGACCCATTTGGCACGGTGGAGCAAGAGTTTCAATCCCTCGGTCGGGATTCTGTTTTGTCGAACGCGAGCAACAGGCGGCGGACGATACGTTTGAGGATTGTTTCAATCCCTCGGTCGGGATTCTGTTTTGTCGAACTTCACGCCCACGCCGGCCCCAAAATCTCGCCGCTAAGTTTCAATCCCTCGGTCGGGAGTCTGTTTTGTCGAACCCGCTACCGTGCCCCCTCGGGATCATCGGCCGGCTCTTGTTTCAATCCCTCGGTCGGGATTCTGTTTTGTCGAACTTGGAGAAATTTTCTTTGCGCTACACCCCGCGAGCGTGTCAATCCCTCGGTCGGGATTCTGTTTTGTCGAACTGCTCGCGCCACCTGGGGAAATTTCCCCACCGGCGGCCCTGTAGACCCCTGATCATACTACTATTTCCCCACTGTTCACCTCTCTCACCCCCAAAAAACATCTTTTCCCCCCACTTTCTCTGGCTTAGCGAGCGCCCTGCCGCGCCACGCCGGTTCTCCTGCCACGCATGACGGTCAGTTTCCCACATTGTCCTCCAGCCCCCTACATTTAGGACGATCTCATCTCTGTTGCCCACAGTTAGTGCCTTTCGCGCTCGCCATTTCTGGCGAGCGCCTCCCTGGCTCAACGCGGGTGCTGCACCGCTCGCAAATCCGCCGGCCCAAAAAAACGTGCCCGTCGCTGCGCTCCGCCAATCTTAGGATTTGGCCGTAAATAACTTCACACTTTTCATTGAGAAAAAACGGGCAAAAGTACGAGCTGAGTCTACTGAAAAAACTAAGAATTTCACCACGGAGAACACAGAGATTTTAAACTTAACCTTCAGAAAATTAACTTTTTGACCTGCAGTGTTAAATGTTTTTACACTAAAACTTAAATCTTTCTCTCTGTGTCTCTGTGGTGAGATAACTTTTTTTAGGGGAGCTACGAGATTGTTTTCGGACAACTCCTTAGACGATGAACACATGCTTTTCCGCCGGTTTCTCCGACCCGACGGTCTCCACTTTCGCCACGCACGTGCTGCACAGCGGATAAAAACGCACGCAGTCTTCCTCCGGGTTCAGCAGTTTGTCGAGTTTGTCCCGCAGCACGAGCAGTTCTTTTTTGCTCAAGTAACATTCGAAGAGGCTATACTGGGTCCATTCTCCAAACCCACACAGAGTCTTGTGTACTTTAGTGCGCCGGCGATCGTTGGAGATGTCGTAGGCGATGACGTAAAAGGCGCGTTTCGTTCTGCCGCGTTTCATCTATTGTATCTTCTCAATAAGTAGGGGTAAACATTTCGTCAGCTGTCATCCTCACCACAGACTATAGCCAAAGGCCAACTGGCCGGGGACACAGAGCGTAGTATGGGCAGGCAGTGCCCATACTACGTCCGTGGTAAAAATCGCCCCGGAATATTGAGATGATACCATCTATGACTCCCTTGAAAAAAGGGGCTAATTTTAACGCAGAGACGCCAAGGCGCAGAGATTCCTGAATGCTGCTTCAATATTTTGGTTCTTTAGGGTTTCGCATGGTCAAGCCAAAATCAACCGCGAATTGCGCTAATTAACGCGAAAAAAGTTAAGAAATCAGTGCGATCTGTGTTATGGGCACTGCCCGCCCATACTACGTCTGTGGTGAAAAATTTACGTCTCGGTAAACTAACCATGCAAAGTTCCAGAGATCCAATATTTTTAAAAATCAAGACCTTTGATTAAACAAATCTTGATCTATCTTTTAATTTTCTTAGCGTCTCTGCGCCTCTGCGTTGCAGCCGTTGGTTTTTTCAGTAAACTCATCTATCTTACCATGAATGGCTTGAATTGGCGAATCTCACCCGTCAGCCATTTGGAGAGCAACCGCACTTCCAGTTCTAAGCAACGCCGGTAGGTGGCTTTGTAGTTGAAGACGGGGTGGCGGATCTCGGTGTCTAACCGCGTCTCCAGTTGGGTGAGGAAGGTGCGCCGCCCCTTGTCCGTGAGCCGCCAGGCCCCTAACTCTTCCTGAAAGTCCCGCTGGCTCAACATGCCGTTGTTCAGCAGCGTCAGCACCGTTGAGTCCACGACCAACGGGCGGAAGGTCTCCATCACGTCCAACGCTAAGGCCGGCTTGCCAAACCCGGAGGAGTGTAGGAACCCCACGTAAGGGTCCAGTCCGACGATGCTCACCGCCGAGGCGACCTGATTCATCAGCAGGACGTAGCCGAAGGAGAGCAAGGCATTCACCGGGTCGCGGGGCGGGCGACGTTGCCGGCGCGTGAAGCTCCAGTCCCCCTTCAACAGCCGGCCAAAGACGCCAAAGTAAAAGGCTGATCCGGCCCCTTCCAGCCCCAGCAAGGTGCCGAGGGCCGTGCCGGCTTGCGGGTGTGAGGGGTCGGGGGGCGGTCCGGCCTGCTCCGGCTGCGCTGCCTTCACCTGATCCAGCACTCCTTTGAGTGATTGGGCTGCCTGCGCAAGTTCCGGTGCAGCGCGTTTGCGGTTGGCGCGCAGGAGCATGGCCCGCATGTTGGTCAACTTCCCCTGCACGCAAGCCCGCGCCAAAGTGCAGGTGCGCACGGGGTCGTCGTGAGCGCGGTGTTGTTCCAGGCGGATCAGGCTGTTCTTGCCCAGCGGCGGGGCCAGTCGCCCCTGGAAGCGTCCATAGTAGGAACAGAAGCAGATGTCGGCCTGCTGTTTCAACAGCGCCG
>JAUWHU010000565.1 GCA_030605705.1 Thermoflexia bacterium
TGGCGCTGGAGTGGGCGATGCTTTCACCGGCGTGCCGACGCCCCCCCCGCAACCAGGCGAGACTATCACGAGTGCTATGATGAGCAGTAATACCCAGCGCAATCTGTTGTCGGATATCATTTTGAACCTCCTCGGTTATCTGTTATGGCGATACAAAGCTACGCCGCACTATCGCCCCACGTGGAAGTGTCGTTTTGATTTGGGACACGGATTCTCACGGATAAACACGGATTTTTAGCAGTTTTTTATCCCTGTGTTTCTGTGTTGATCCATGTCCGCTAGCTGTGGCCGGTCTCTGACCGAGCCACTTAGGAGCCCCACTTCCGCGCTGGCCTGCCGCGCCAGATTCACCGTCGCGTCGCGGCTGTAGGAATCCACCACGAGAATGTGATCCGCCCAGCGCGGGCTCTCAATGCATGCTGTGATGTGGCGCGCTTCGTTCAGCGTCAGGATAACGGCGGTGAGTTGGGATCGTTTCATGATTTTTTTGAAAGACTAAAGTCGTTACTACGAGCAAAATTAGGCTGTGCGTTCACGCGCGAGTGGGATGATTTAAATTCTGGAACTTCCTTAGCGTCTTTGCGACTTTGCGTTAAAAAACGTCTGAATCAGGCGCTCCACGCCGTGACGATACGACGGTACGCCGCTTCCCACTCCGGCGAGGTCGCCGCGCGCCGGCGGGAGAAGTGTCGGCGGACGGCTGCGCCCACCAGCGCGCGAGTAAGTGCTCCGCGATGTTTGCGGTAGAGCCTGGCGCGGCTCTCCCAGAGGTGGGCCGTCGTCTGGGGGCGAGCCTGTCCCGTGCTCGCGCCGCCGTGATGCAACACCTCGGCGGCGGGCGCCAACCAGGATTGCCAGCCGGCCTTTCTCATGCGCCAGGCCCAATCAATCTCCTCGCAGTACATGAAGAAACGTTCGTCCAGCGCGCCGACCTGGGCGAGGGCGTCGCCGCGCGCCAGCAGCGCCGCGCCTAAGGGGTGATCCACGCGGAAGGGCCGCTCCTTCGCGTAGTGAGAGCGAGCGTATCGCCCATTCCAACGACTCTGGTAAAAGCGGGTGGGCAGCGTTCCGAGATCAAACAGCGGTTGGAACAGGCCGGGGAAGCGGAACGCGCTCTGCTGCAGTGTCCCATCCGGGTTGAGGAGTTTCGGCCCCGCCAGGCCCGCGCGAGGGTGGGCGGCGAAGAAGTCGAGGAGTGTCTGCGTCGCGCCCGATAGCACTTCCGTGTCAGGGTTGAGCAACCAGACATAGTCGGGCAGTGTTCCGGCGCGCAGCCGGTTCAAGATGAGATTGTTGCCGCGCACGAAGCCTAAATTTTCGCCCGGCGTTTCCAGGTGTACCCAGGGGTACTTTTCCTGCACGAGTGTCTCGGAGCCATCGCTGGAATCGTTTTCCACGACCCACACCTGGGCCTGGGCCTCCGTGTGCGCCAGGTCAGCCTGCAGGGCCGCCAGACAACGAGCCAACAGCTCCCGCACGTTCCAGGAGACGATGACGACGGCCAGAGTGCGCATGGCGTCAAGGCTCCCAGATCTCTATCATCGCGGGGTCTACCCGGTTGTTGATGAGGGCGATTTCTACGTCCTCGTGGATCAGCCCGGCCCAGTAGTAGAGGGGATTGCGGGGGGTGATTTCGACGATCTGCACGCAGCCGGTGACCTCGGAGCGGGCGAAGGGCGGCAGATACCAGTATTGATCCAGCTGCACCAGCTCCACGCCGGGCCTCCCGATCCCCCAGCGGAAGGGATAGTTGCGCAGGCTGGTGTCGAAGTCTATGCCAACGCGGAAGACGCCGGATTCCTCCGACCAGCCTAACGTGTTGAAATTCTGATCGCTGCGGTAGGTCGCGCCGGGCCAGGGGCCGGTGGTGCGGATGTAGGTCGCGCTGTCATTTTCTACCGTCAGGGTGAAGCAGAGCGTATCGGAGAGGATGAGGGTGGTGGGCTCGATGGTGACTTCGCCGTTGAGGATGTAGGCCATCGGACGCCCGGCATTGATCAGCGTCAGGGTGTCGCTGGTCACGACCCGTTGTCCGACCGGGTCGCGCGCCTCGGCGTAGATGGTGTAAGCGCCGTCGGGCGGCGGGTCAGCGCCGGCGTCAATCCCGCCATCGTAGTCGAAGGTGTGCCAGCCGGCCTCGTTCAGCGGGGTGGCGCGCTCATCCTCCGCGATGTGGTGGGTGACGCCTTCCTGGTCCAGCATGTAGACGTGGAGATCCTCCACGTCTTTCTTGAGATCCATGTTGACGCGGACCCGGTCGGCGATGCCATCCTGGTTGGGGGAGAATTCTTTGGGGAAGACGGAGAATCCCATGATCGCCGGCAGGGTGACGTCGGCGTTCTCGATGGCGAGCGTGCCCGTGACTGTGGCGCGTTCGCCATCCTCTGTCACCGCCGCGATCTCCCAGGTGTAAACGCCGTCGGGCAACACTCGTTTGGTGATGGCAAACGGGTATTCTTCGTCCGGCAGGGTGAAGCCCTCGACCACGCCGGGGAACAGCACCGAGTACGGGTCCTCGTTCAGGCTGAGAGGGGTGGGGGGGCGGAAGGTGTATTGCCGGTCGTCTTCGTCGTAGAAAATGATGGAAACCTCGGCATTGCGGTTGAGGAGGAAGGATATTCGCGCCAGGTCTTCATGGCTGTCGGCGTTGGGCGTGATCGTATCTGGCAGGAGAGTGACCTTTTCCAGCAGCGGTTTTCTTCCACAGCCGGCGAGGAGCAACAAGATACAAATTGCAAATGGCAAATTGCGAATGGCAAATTGCAAATGGCGAATGGCGGCATGGTTTGAGTTGGTTTTACATTTTTGTGGCATCCGGTGGCCTCTTGTTACAAATTGTGATTCCTAATTCTTCATTCTTAATTCTTCATTCTTAATTCTTGATTCGTAAAAAGTGTACCAGAGAGGGGATGGAAGTCAAATTTGACAAAGTCTCATTTTTAACGCAGAGGCGCAAAGACACAGAGGGCGCGGAGAAAAAAAATAGGGCTGAGTCTACTGAAAAAACTAGGAATTTCACCACGGAGCGTAGTATGGGCAGGCAGTGCCCATTGACACGGAGCGCAGAAAGTCTCATTCTTAACGCAGAGGCGCCAAGGCGCAGAGGAGGCACAGAGATTTTAAACTTAGCCCTCAGAAAATTAACTGTTAAGAAATCGGGTCTCTGGGACTTGGCGTGGTAAGTGCCACGCGACGTAAATTTTTCACCACAGATTACACTGATTTTTTACTTTTTTCCGTGCTAATTCGTGAAATCCGTGGTTAATTTTAACTCGACCACGCAAATTCCCAAAGAGCCAAGAAATCTTTGCGTCTCTGCGCCTCTGCGTTAAGAATGAGATGCAGGAGAGCCGATTACTCTGATTTGTTAAAGTTGCCATTTCCCGTTTGGCGGCTACAATACCTGAGGAGGAGAATTGTATGCTGTCCCGAATTCTTTGGCGCGGCATCCTGATCTTGCTGTTGTTGCTCTCGGTAGTCCCGCCGGTCGGAGCGCAAGAGCCGGAAGAGGATTCCGTGCTGCAACTTATGCAGAGGCTGCCCACCAGGATGAAGGTGGGCCAGCTGGTGTTGGTCTCCTTCCCCGGTACTGATTTGGGTGACGAGGCTGCTATCACCACACTCATTGAGGAGTATGCCGTGGGAGGCGTGTTGTTGCGCCCCGAAAACGGCAACTTTGGGATGGCTGCGGAGATCGCCCCGGAAGATGTCATCTCCATGACCAACCGTCTCCAGCGCCTTTCGTGGTACGCTGCGCGGAATCCGAACGCGCTTTTACCACCGGATGTTCTGCCGTTCCAGGTGCCTTATCTGCCGCTTTTTGTCGCCGAGGAGCCGGATGTGGGCGGTTTGCCGGTCACGAAGTTCATTTCGGGGACTTCGGCGTTGCCCTCCCCGTTGGCCCTGGGCGCGACCTGGAATCGGGCGTTGGCCGAGGCGACCGGACAGCTGGTGGGGCGAGAGCTCGCGGCGGTGGGCGTCAACTTCTTCTTGGGGCCGGGCTTAGATGTTTTGGATGCTCCGCGTCCCGGCGACCCCGCCGACCTGGGAATC